>JAJFIM010000231.1 GCA_021774995.1 Alphaproteobacteria bacterium
AAAATGGACGGGCGCTATAGTTGGCGTGAGTTTTGGAAACATCGCATAGATCGCCGCGCCGTTCTTTTTCATGCGCGGCGTTCTTCTCACCGGCGTCGACTGGACAACTGGCGGTATTCTGATTCAAGTCGTCTGCTTTTCCGCACTCGGCGCCATGAATGTGTTGTTTTATTATCTGCTCAAAGCGCCAACGCGCGCCGGACGCAAAGTGATGGATGAGATCGAAGGGTTTCGTCTCTATCTGGCGGTGGCGGAACAAGACCGCATGAATATGCTCAATCCGCCGGAACAAACCCCCGCACTTTTTGAAAAGTTTCTTCCCTTCGCCCTGGCGCTCGATGTGGAGAACGAATGGAGCGAACAATTCTCAGCGGTGCTGGCCGCCGCCAGCCAACCCCCCGAGGCCGGCGGGCAAGGCTATCATCCGCGCTGGTATCGCGGGCGGGCGTGGTCCCGCGCGAACGTGGCGGGCTTTAGCGCGGGCCTGGGCGCGGGACTCACTCAAGCCACAGCGGCGTCGGCATCAGCGCCCGGCTCCAGTTCGGGCAGCGGCGGCGGGGGTTCATCGGGCGGCGGCGGAGGGGGTGGCGGAGGCGGCGGTTGGTAGGCGGCTAACCCAATATCGCTTTAATCCCGGAAATTCTCATATTGCAAAGGCTGCTCCAGCTTCATGTCTTTGACAAATTGGATGATTTCCTGCAAGTCGTCGCGTTTTTTACCCGTGACCCGCAATTCGTCCCCCTGGATCGCAACTTGCGCCTTGACCTTGGTTCCCTTCACCGCTTTGACAATCTTCTTCGCCAAATCGCGGTCGATGCCCTGGCGGATGATCACTTTCTGGCGCAATGACTGACCGGCGGCTTTATCGGGTTCCTGATAGTCAAGCATCCCCACCTCTATGCCGCGCTTGGAGAGCTGGCCTTGCAAGATTTCATGGAGCTGACGCAATTTCATGTCGTCGTCTGCGTGGATCGTGATCACGCCCTCCTCATGCTCAATTTTAGACTTTGACCCCTTGAAATCATAACGCTGGGTGATTTCGCGCGCGATATTATTGATGGCGTTGTCAACTTCGCTGAGATCGGTTTTTGAAACGATGTCAAATGACGGCATGAGAGGCCTCTTGCTTTCAACATTTATGGACAAGCCGTCTATGGAGCATAGACCGACCCCGCACGCAATATCAATTTTGCGCCGCCCATATTGCTGATTTTTAAGACGATGACCGCTGGCGATTGCGTTCAAATCTGGAAGCCGTGATCTCGTCTTGGGCGATTTGCCCCCGCCGCGCCTTCTCGCGCCGTACGCGCGTCTGGTGATGATCTTCCGCAATTTCATATTTCTTAAGCTCGGCATAGGCGGTGTTGACCTGCTGGCGCACCTGGTCCATCAGACCTTCCAATTCATCCATCTGCCGGCTCAGAGCTTCGCGTTTCATGATCACGCCTTGCGCGAATCCATGATAGAGCAACTCACCGCCCGGCGCTTGCTCCGCCAATGCCTGTTCGCGGATCACGCTGGTTTCAAGCTGAACGCCTTGCTTTTCAATTTCAGTTTTTGCCGACGCAAGCGCCGATAATTTGCGCCGCACTTCATCGACTTTCCATTTGCTCAACCGAATAAGCGCATCTCTGACCGTCATAATCGTATTCCTTACCTGAGCGTCATCTCTTGAGTCTCATTCAATTGCGCACCGGGCCCCACCGCTAAAATTTCCGCCAGCGCCTGATAGCCCTCAGCCAGGGGGGCGCATTCATCAATCCCTTGCGACAAAAACGCTTCCAATTGGGGCTGATAATGGATCGCCTCATCGATATCCGCATCTGCGCCCGCCTGATAGGCGCCCAAACGAATCAACTCCGCCATATCCTCATACGTCGCCAGCAAGCGGCGCGCGCGCGTGACCAATTCATTTTCGGGTTCTGTGTTGCAGTCCGGCAATGTCCGCGACAAGGAACGCAAAACATTCACAGCCGGATATCTGCCGCGCTCGGCAATCGCCCGGTCAAGTATGATATGACCGTCCAAAATGCCCCTGACCGCATCGGCGATAGGCTCGTCAAAATCCCCGCCCTCCACCAAGACCGTAAACAGGCCCGTGATAGACCCGGCGCCCACCGCGCCCGGCCCCGCGCGCTCCAATAATTTGGGCAGTTCTCCAAAGACCGTCGGCGGATACCCTTTGGTGGTCGGCGGTTCGCCGCCCGCCAATCCAATTTCTCTTTGCGCCATGGCGAAACGGGTCACGCTGTCCATCATGCACAGCACGCTGGCGCCCTGATCGCGGAAATATTCCGACAGGCTGAGCGTCAGAAAAGCGGCCTGCCGGCGCATAAGCGCCGGTTCATCGGAAGTTGCCACCACCACGATGGATCGCGCCAGCCCCTCTGGACCCAAATCATCCTCAATGAATTCCTGAACTTCCCGCCCCCGCTCGCCGATCAGCCCGATAATGGCCACATCTGACGCGGTGTAGCGGCACAGCATGGACATCAAAACCGATTTCCCCACGCCGGACCCGGCGAAAATACCCATGCGCTGGCCCTGACAGCAGGTCGCAAAGGTGTTGAGCGCCCGCACGCCCAGATCCAATTTGCCGCCCACGCGGGCGCGCATATGAGCCGCCGGCGGGCTCGCCCGCAAGCGATAGCGGCCCGGCCCCAAGGGCAAAGGTCCTTTCCCATCTATCGGCTCGCCAAAGGCGTTCACCACCCGCCCCAGCCACTCTTTCGTGGGGTGGACCGCCACATCATCCGCCGCCAGACTGGCCCTGCAACCCAAGCCCAGCCCGTCTAACGCCCCAAAGGGCAGGCAAATAGCGCGGGACCGCTCAAATCCGACGATTTCACAGAGGATATCTGCGCCCAATCGCCCCTCAATGCGAATCAGAGAGCCGACATGGGCAAAATCCGCGAGCCCCGCCACCTCCACGCGCAATCCCTGGATCGCGGCCACACGGCCAAAGGCGTCAAGCGGCGACAGACGCTCAATTTCTTCTAATAATGCTTCCATAAAAGCCGTTCTCTCTTTTTGAAGCGCCCGCGACGCCGGTTCGCGTTACCGCTTTACCTTAACTTCAGTGTGCCCATGAGAATTTAAGCTGTGGTAAACTGACGAATCACTTAATTTTCGCGTTCAGTCCAATTTGGCAAAAAATCCCTGTTTCCCGAGGAATTTAGCCTTAAAAAAAGAGAGTCCAAAAACGGCCTTAACCCAAACTAAAGTGAAGCTTTAAGAACGACCCATAAAAATTTCTTTTCAATTAACTTTTCTTAACTATTTCACCCTAGTCTCAATGCTGATGTTAACCACGTTTCAGGGCAACGCCCTGCTCTACGCCAAAACCGGGAGGGGTACCCGATGCGAGTTCTCTTAATCGAAGACGATAGCGCCACCGCTCAGAGTATCGAGCTGATGCTGAAATCCGAGGGTTTTAATGTCTATACAACGGACCTTGGAGAAGAAGGCGTCGATCTAGGCAAGCTCTATGACTATGATATTATTCTTCTCGACCTGAATTTGCCGGATATGAGCGGTTTCGATGTGCTGAAAACCCTGCGTCTGGCGAAGATCGGCACGCCCATATTGATCCTCTCAGGCTTGGCCGGGATTGAAAACAAGGTCCGCGGCCTTGGATTTGGCGCCGATGACTACATGACCAAACCCTTTCACAAAGATGAGCTGGTGGCCCGCATTCACGCCGTGGTGCGCCGCTCCAAAGGTCATTCTCAATCGATCATTTCCACCGGCCGTTTGAAAGTCAATTTGGACACAAAAACCGTGGAAGTTGACAATCAGCGGGTCCATCTGACCGGTAAGGAATATCAGATGCTCGAATTACTTTCCTTACGCAAGGGCACGACCTTGACCAAGGAAATGTTTCTGAATCACCTTTATGGCGGCATGGATGAACCCGAATTGAAAATCATCGATGTCTTTATTTGCAAGCTACGCAAAAAACTGGCTTCAGCGACCAGCGGCGAGAATTACATAGAAACGGTTTGGGGCAGAGGTTATGTGCTGCGCGACCCAAGCGAGGAAGTTGCCGCTTAAAAACCGCCGGCTCACAAAAAATGCATTAAAAAAGGACGTTGCTTTCGCGCAACGTC
>JAJFIM010000232.1 GCA_021774995.1 Alphaproteobacteria bacterium
GTCGGCACGCGCCGGGTGCATGTCTACCGGATACGTTGAATTTGAGCGATAAGTCTTGAAGAAACGTCTTTCGCGAGTCCGTTCCCCCCCTCAATCGCAAAGGCGCTTTTGAAACCGCTCAAATTAAAAGGGCCGCTCAAAATCTTGAGCGGCCCTTTCATTATTCGCTAGAGGCGAATGAGTGGCTTACATCATGCCGCCCATGCCGCCCATACCACCCATGCCGCCCATATCGGGCATGGGTGGCATGGCTGGTTTGTCTTTTTCAGGCGCATCAGCAACCATGGCTTCTGTCGTGATCAGAAGACCGGCGATGGATGCTGCGTCCTGAAGCGCGGTGCGCACAACCTTGGTCGGGTCGATGATCCCGGCCGCAACCAGATCGGTGTACTCTTCTTTCTGGGCGTCGAAACCGAAAGAAGGACTCTTTTGTTCGAGCAGTTTGCTCACAACAATTGAGCCTTCCACGCCTGCGTTTTCCACGATCTGACGGATCGGGGCTTGCAAGGCGCGGCGTACTATTGCGATGCCGGCATTCTGGTCCGCATCTTCACCTTCGACTTTGGCAAGTGATTTGGAGGCATAGAGAAGCGCCACGCCGCCACCAGGCACAATGCCTTCTTCAACGGCTGCGCGCGTTGCGTTCAACGCATCGTCAACGCGGTCTTTGCGCTCTTTCACTTCAACCTCGGTTGCGCCGCCGACCTTGATCACGGCAACCCCGCCGGCGAGTTTCGCCAGACGCTCTTGCAGTTTTTCACGGTCATAGTCGGATGACGTTTCCTCAATCTGAGCGCGGATCTGACTGACGCGCGCTTGGATTTCAGACTTTTTACCGACGCCGTCGATAATCGTGGTGTCGTCTTTGGTGATACGCACGCGCTTGGCGGAACCCAGCATTTCGAGGGTGACGTTTTCAAGCTTGATGCCGATATCTTCGGAGACCACCTGACCGCGCGTCAGAGTGGCGATGTCTTCCAGCATGGCTTTACGCCGATCGCCAAAGCCAGGAGCTTTAACGGCTGCAATTTTCAAACCGCCGCGCAGTTTATTGACCACCAGAGTGGCAAGCGCTTCGCCTTCCACGTCTTCGGCGATGATCAGAAGCGGACGGCCTGATTGCACAACAGCTTCCAGGATCGGCAGCATGGCTTGCAGGTTCGTGAGCTTTTTCTCATGCAGAAGAATGTAGGGATCTTCCAGTTCCGCAATCATTTTATCGGCATTGGTGATGAAATAGGGCGACAGATAACCGCGGTCAAACTGCATGCCTTCCACCACATCGAGTTCCGTCTCAAGGGTTTTGGCTTCTTCAACAGTGATGACGCCTTCGTTGCCGACCCGATCCATGGCTTCGGCAATTTTTTCGCCGATTTCTCTTTCGCCATTGGAAGAAATGGTGCCGACTTGAGCAATCTCTTCATTGGATTTGGTTTTTTTGGAACGTTTTTTGAGATCGGTAACGACGGTGGAGACCGCAAGTTCAATACCGCGTTTCAGATCCATCGGGTTCATGCCGGCGGCGACTGCTTTGGCGCCTTCCTGCACGATGCACTGGGCCAGCAGCGTGGCCGTTGTCGTGCCGTCGCCGGCTTCGTCATTGGTTTTGCTGGCGACTTCACGCACCATTTGCGCGCCCATGTTCTGGAACTTGTCTTCAAGTTCGATTTCCTTGGCGACAGACACACCGTCTTTGGTGATGCGCGGCGCGCCGAAGGATTTATCGATCACGACGTTGCGCCCCTTGGGGCCAAGCGTCACTCTTACCGCATCGGCCAGGATATTAACGCCTTCCAGCATTCTTTCCCGTGCACTACGGCCAAACTTTACCTCTTTGGCAGGCATATTTGCTCTCCTAATTCATATATGTTGTGGCGGGAAACGCGTGATGAGGTTTCCCAAATGTAAAACCGCTTCTAAAGGGGGTGTCCCTTAAGCGGCTTTTTTAACTTTCTTCTTTTTACCTTCGATGATGCCGAGGATGTCGGATTCCTTCATGATGAGGAGTTCCTCTCCGTTGACCATCACTTCCGTGCCCGACCATTTGCCGAACAGGATCAGATCGCCTGCCGCCACATCGAGCGGCGTCACTGTGCCGTCTTCGGCTTTGGCGCCGGAACCGACCGCGACAACTTCGCCTTCCTGGGGTTTTTCCTTGGCCGTGTCAGGGATGATGATCCCACCGGCTGTTTTTTCGTCTTCGTCGATGCGACGCACCAGCACACGATCGTGCAGAGGACGGAATTTCATTCGCCTGTCTCCTGTCTATATTAGGTTGTAAAACACAACCCTAGGGTAGTGTTTCTATCAAAAAGCGGGGCCCTTCCCCTAAGGTTGGCACTCGATAGGCATGAGTGCTACCAGATGGCGAACAGATAGGCGCCGGGCGCGCGCCTGTCAAGAAGTCGTGAACAGGTTTTTCGCCTTTTATCGCCATTTTTTTGGTTAATCGGCTGACAACGCGCAGACGCGTTTCAAAAACGGCTCAAGAGCGGCAAGGCTCTCTGGTTCGGTGAGGAGGGGGATGTGGCCCCGGTTCGGTATTTCCACCCTTTCCAGATCGCCTTTGCGCGCCTTCATCTCCTGGAATGTCGCCTCAGACAACAGATTTGAGAGCGCCCCGCGCAGGGCCAGCGCAGGAATGGGGCCGAGCGCTTCAAAAAACCGCCAGAGATGTGGCGGGGGATCAGTCATGTTGGCGCGCATGAAAGGTTCGACAAGGGCGGGATCGTGATCTGCGACGATACCGCCCTCCGGCGTTTCTTTATAAGTCGCTTTTGCCGCCCGCAGCCAGTCGTCTTCCGTAAAATCAGGGTAGGCGCCCGCGCCATAGGTCTGCACCGCTCGCGCCGCTTCATCCCAACTATGGTGGGTGCGGGGATTGCCAAGAGACGCGCCGATATGGGCAATGCCGCGCGGGTCCGCCTCCGGCCCCACATCGTTCAGCACCACGCCCGCCAGAAGTTCGGGGCGGGCTGTGGCCATCACCATGGCGATGACGCCGCCGAGCGACGTGCCGATGACAACGGTTTTGCTCAAGCCCTCTTTTTTTAGCAATGCCCGGATATCCTGAATATAAAGAGCGGGTGCGTAGTTTTCCGGATTGGGATCAAAGTCGGAGAACCCCCGTCCGCGCAGATCGGGCGAGAGCACGCGGTGTCCCCACGCCGCCAAATGTTCCGCCACACCGGCAAAGTCTTTCGAGTTACGCGTAAGTCCCGGCAGGCACAAAACCGGGTGGCCATTATTTGCGCCTGAATAGTCGCGGTAATAGAGACTGAGCCCGTCATCCGACGCGCAGGTTTTTTCTTGAAAAGGAATTGTCATTCTACACCCCTCCTTTGTCATCCCGCTGCTTGACAGCGGGATCCACCTTAGCTGACTCTCGTTCCATGAAAACCTACACCGTGTACATCATGGCCAGCGCAAAAAATGGCACACTTTATATCGGAATGACAAACGATATTGTCCGGGGGGTATTCGAGCATAAACAGGGTCTCGTGGAAGGGTTCACAAAGAAATACAACGTGCACAGACTTGTCTATGTTGAGACGCATGACGATGTGGGTATCGCCACCCAAAGAGAAAAACGCCTGAAAGAATGGCAGCGGGCATGGAAGATAGACCTCATCGAATCGCAGAACCCGAAGTGGAATGATCTCTACGAGACTCTGAATGCGTGACAGCCGTGGGTGCCCCGCGCCAATGGCCGGGGGGGAGGGTTGTTTGGGCCCACCCAACATAAAAAA
>JAJFIM010000233.1 GCA_021774995.1 Alphaproteobacteria bacterium
GTTGCGCCTGCCCTCAAGCCATCAATACGGCAACGGCGTGGCCATTTTTACGCGCGACGGCGATGCGGCGCGCGAATTTTCCTCCCGCGTAAATGTCGGTATGGTCGGCGTCAATGTGCCCATCCCCGTGCCGTTGGCTTACCATACTTTTGGCGGGTGGAAGCGCTCAGCCTTCGGGGACGTCAATCAGCACGGGCCGGAGGGCGTTCGTTTTTACACGAAAGTCAAAACGGTTACGTCACGGTGGCCCAAAGGCCAGAGGGAAGACGCCTCGTTCGTGATTCCGACAATGAAATAACAAGTTTCGCGGAGGTGATGCGCCATGCATTTTGACTTGAGTGAAGACCAACGGGCGTTCCGGGAAACAGCGCGCGCTTTTGCGCAGCGTCGCCTGGCGCCGTTTGCGGCCCAGTGGGATGAAGAGAAATTTTTCCCCGTGGAGACGCTGCGCGAAGCGGCGAAGCTCGGCTTTGCCGGGATCTATGTGAAAGAGGATGTGGGCGGATCAAATTTAAGCCGCCTTGACGCCGCGCTGATTTTTGAAGCTCTGTCGGCGGGTTGCACATCGACGGCGGCCTATCTTTCCATTCACAATATGGCGTCGTGGATGATTGACAGCTTTGGCTCGGATGAGCAGCGCCGTAAATGGCTCCCCCGTCTTGCTACGATGGAGTTGATCGCAAGTTATTGCTTGACTGAACCCGGCGCCGGGTCTGACGCCGCTTCGCTCAAAACCAAAGCGGTGCTCAATGGCGATGATTATATCCTCAATGGAACAAAGGCGTTTATTTCAGGCGGCGGGCATTCGGATATTTACGTGTGCATGGTGCGCACGGGCGGCGAGGGGGCGGGGGGCGTCTCTTGCCTTGTGATTGAAAAGGGCGCGGAAGGTCTCGGGTTTGGCGCTGAAGAGCGAAAGATGGGGTGGAACTCCCAGCCCACGAGCCAGGTTATTTTTGAAAATGCGCGCGTGCCGGCAGCCAACCTTATCGGCGCGGAAGGCATGGGTTTTAAAATTGCCTTGCAGGGGCTGGACGGCGGGCGGCTCAATATCGGGGCGTGTTCATTAGGAACGGCGGGGGCGGCCTTGGAGGCGGCCCGCACTTATATGCTTGAGCGCGAGCAATTCGGCCGCAAGCTCAGCCAATTCCAAGCTTTGCAATTCAAATTGGCCGATATGGCGACGGAGCTGGAAGCGGCCCGGCTGCTTCTCTATCAGGCGGCGTATAAGCTGGAAAACAAACACGCAAACGCCAGTATGCATTGCGCCATGGCAAAGCGTCTGGCAACCGATACCGGTTTCCAAGTGGTCAACGACGCGCTGCAAATTCATGGGGGGTATGGCTATCTCAAAGATTATCCTCTTGAGCGCAATTTGCGGGATGTGCGCGTTCATCAAATCCTGGAGGGCGCCAATGAGATCATGCGCATGATCATTGCCCGGAATCTGTTGAAATCATGACTGCGGAAGCGGAAATTCTCTTTGAAGAGGACGGAGCGCTTGGGCTGATCACGCTCAACCGGCCGGAGGCGCTGAATGCCCTGACGCAAGACATGTGTGTGCGCATGACAGAGCAGCTTGTGGAATGGGCGCGAGGCGCGCATATCCGCAATGTGGCGATTCGCGGCGCCGGGACAAAAGCTTTTTGCGCGGGCGGGGATATCCGAACGCTTTACGATGCGGGACTTGCGGGCGCAGGCGACGTGATGGATTTTTACCGGCATGAATATCGGCTGAACACGCTCATTAAGGAATATCCTAAACCCTATATCGCGTTGATCGACGGAATCGTTATGGGAGGCGGGGTTGGCGTTTCCGTGCATGGTTCGCACCGCATTGCGGGGGATCGCACGCTGTTCGCCATGCCCGAAACCGGCATCGGCCTGATCCCGGATGTCGGCGGAACGTATTTCCTGCCGCGGCTCAGCGGAGAGCTTGGGGTTTATCTTGGCCTCACAGGCGCGAGGTTGAAGGCGGCGGATTGTCTTTATGCCGGAATCGCGGACTGTTTTACGCCAAGCACGTCACATGACGATCTGTTGCGGGCTTTAAGCGCGGGCGGGGATGCGGATCGGATCTGCGCAAGCTTTGCCAAAGACCCGGGGCCAGCGCTTCTTAGCGCCGCGCAAGAAAAAATAGATGAGTTCTTTGCAGGCTCTACGGTAGAGGAAATTTTAAAATCCCTCACTGCGCCAAATGATCCGTGGTCGCAGGAAACGGCGAAGACGTTGCGCGCCAAGTCCCCCACGTCTCTCAAAATTACTTTACGGCAATTGCGCGAAGGCGCGGCGCTTTCCTTTCGCGCCTGTATGGCGCTCGAATACCGCATCATCAGCCGCATCATGATGGGACATGAATTCTTTGAAGGCGTGCGCGCCACCGTGATCGACAAAGACAACGCGCCCCTCTGGAAGCCGGCGCGTCTTGAGGACGTGTCGCCTGAATCTGTGGACGCCTATTTTGCGCCATTAGAGTCGGACGAATGGAAATATGACGGTTAAGGTCGTCAAAGGGAGGAACCATCATGACTAAAATAGGATTTATCGGACTTGGGAATATGGGCGGACCGATGGCGCGCAATCTTCTCAAAGAAGGCCATGAGGTTAAAGTATTTGATCTGTCAGGGGAGGCGATGCAAAAACTTGGATCGCATGGCGCGCACGCGGCGAAAAGCGCGGCTGACGCGGTATCGGATGTAAAAGCCGTCATCACGATGCTCCCGGCGGGCGCGCATGTACGCGCGGTTTATCAGGGCGCCGATGGCGTTCTTAACGCCGCTTCGGCGGGAACACTCTTTATGGATTGCTCGACTATTGATGTTGCAACTGCCCGCGACGTGTGCGCGGCGGCTGAAAGTGCGGGCATGGATATGGTGGACGCGCCGGTGTCCGGCGGCGTGGCGGCGGCTGAAAGCGGCGCGCTCACATTCATGGTCGGCGGCGGCGCTCAAGCTTTTGCCCGCGCACAGCCGATTCTGGAGGCTATGGGGCAGAAGATTATTCACGCCGGTCCGCCAGGCGCCGGGCAGGCCGCCAAAGTGTGCAATAATATGTTGCTGGGCATTACCATGATCGGTACATGCGAGGCTTTTCTGCTGGCCGACAGGCTGGGGCTTGAGCGGCAAAAGCTGTTTGACATCGCGTCCAATGCGTCGGGGCAAAACTGGTCTTTGACCAATTATTGCCCGGTGCCGGGTCCGGTGCCCTCCTCTCCCGCAAACCGGGACTATCAGCCCGGGTTTACCGTAGCGATGATGCTCAAAGATTTGAAATTGGCGCAGGACGCCGCGCGCGAAACCGGCGCGGCCACTCCATTGGGGGCCAAAGCCATGGCTGTCTATGAGGCCTTCGAGGCGGCGGGGCGGGGCGCGCTTGATTTTTCCGGAATCATTAAAATGCTTGAAGAGGATGATTGAAATTTCGATTTGATGTAGAACGCTTGGAGTATTCTAGACACAGGGAGACAAAGGCATGAGTGAAGATCCAATTGTGGTTGTCGGCATGGCGCGCACGCCCATGGGTGGGTTTCAGGGAGATCTTTCAATCTCCACCGCGCCGGAATTGGGCGCCGCCGCGATCAAAGCCGCTCTCAAGGAAGCGGACGTGGGTGGCGACTCTGTGGACAGCGTGATCATGGGTCTTGTCTTGAGCGCGGGGTTGGGCCAGGCGCCCGCCCGGCAGGCGGCGCTGGGGGCGGGTCTCAATGTCGCGACGCCCTGCACCACCGTCAACAAAATGTGCGGCTCCGGCATGCAGGCCGTGATGGCGGCCCATGACGCGATACTCGCAGGCTCTCACGAATTGATGGTCGCAGGCGGCATGGAAAGCATGACCAACGCGCCTTATTTGCTGCCCAAAGTCCGCGGCGGCCTGCGCCTCGGCCATGGGGAAGTCAAAGACCATATGTTTCTGGACGGCTTGGAAGACGCCTATGAATCAGGGCGTCTGATGGGAAGTTTTGCCGAAGAGGCGGCGCAAGGGTATCAGCTTACCCGCGAGGCGCAGGATTCATATGCGATTGAATCCCTTGAGCGCGCCAATAAAGCCATATCAAGCGGCGCTTTTGATCGAGAGGTTACGCCGGTTGAGGTGAAAACCCGCAAAGAAGTCGTGACCGTCAGTGTGGATGAACAGCCGGGAAAGGCGCGGCCTGAAAAAATCCCGACCCTGCGCCCCGCCTTTGCCAAGGACGGCACCGTGACGGCGGCCAATTCCAGCTCGATATCAGACGGCGGGGCGGCGCTTGTGTTAATGCGCCGATCACAAGCCGATAAACTGGGCAAAACGCCTCTTGCGGTGATCCGGGGGCATAGCGTTTACGCCAGCAAGCCAGCGCATTTCACCTCCGCGCCGGTGGGCGCCATCAAGGCGTTATTTGGTAAAACCGGATGGAGCGCGGCGCAGGTGGATTTGTTTGAGATCAATGAGGCTTTCGCCGTGGTGCCCATGATCGCGATGAAAGAGCTGGATATAGCTTTTGACAAAGTCAATTTGCATGGCGGGGCGTGCGCATTGGGGCATCCCATCGGCGCCTCGGGCGCGCGCGTTCTGGTGACGCTTATTGCGGCGCTCGAACATTACGATCTGAAAAAAGGCGTGGCGAGCCTGTGCATAGGCGGCGGCGAAGCGACGGCCATGGCGATTGAACGCGCTGCCTGAATAATCCGCGCACAGCACTGAAAATATAAGTTGGAAAAAAGTTTTATATTGAAACTATTATTATTATCAGTAATTCTGTGAGTTGTGCGTGGGATTGAAAATATTTCAACAACGGAGATTATGAAGTGGCTATAAAATCTTACCTGTCTGGCGTTGCGGTTCTTGCGAGCTTGTTCGTCTTTTCCTCCCCGACCTTGGCGGAAACAACGGAAGAAATGTGCAATCGGATTTCTGCCGAGTGGCAAAGCACAGGCGATGTGGCGTCGCAATGCTCTTGTCTCGGCGCCAAGGGGGAAGCGGATTCAGCGTTGAATGATGAAATTTGGGCGATTACCAAAACCGCGACAAATGACGATGAAGCCTATGAGCAGTCCAGCGATGCGTTGAAGGCCGTTCTCGACGAATGCGCCGTTGAACACTGAATGATAAGCGCGTGATAGCAATATCCATCAAAGAAGGGGCCGACTGCGCCCCTTCTTTTTTTTAAAAACTGCTTCATATTATGAAGGCGTATGCTGATGGTTGAGCTGACGAAGAGTTATGTGTGCGGGATTGGCGATGACCCTCTGATCTATGAGACGATTGGGAATTATTTCGACGATGTGGCGGCTCGTTTTGGCGATAACACCGCCCTTATTGTCAGGCATCAGAATATCCGGTGGACGTATGCTGAGTATAAAGCTCAAATAGACGCGTTGGCGGCGGGCTTGTTGAATTTGGGGATAGAGCCTGGCGAACGCGTTGGGATATGGGGACCCAACAGTGCTGAATGGGCGGTGACGCAATTTGCGACGGCAAAAATCGGCGCAATTCTTGTCTGTATCAACCCGGCCTATCGATTGTACGAACTCGAATATGCGTTGAATAAAGTTGAGTGCCGCGCGCTTGTCACGGCGGACCGGTTTAAGAGCAGCCATTATATTGAAATGCTGCAGGAATTGGCGCCGGAGCTGACGGGTTGCGCGCCGGGCGCCCTTAACGCGAAACGCTTGCCTGATTTGCGAACCGTTATACGCATGGGCGCCGATCAGACGCGGGGCATGTTGAATTATCGCGACGTTCTGGAGCTGGGAGGGGAAGCTGAGCGCCGTGAAATGGAGAAGCTGAAAAATATTTTAACCCCAGATGATCCCATCAACATTCAATTCACCAGCGGCACAACGGGAAGCCCGAAAGGCGCGACGCTCACGTCCTGTAATATCCTCAACAATGGGTGGCTGTCAGGGTGCGCGATGAAATTCACCCCTGAAGACAAATTGTGCATTCCCGTTCCGCTCTACCATTGTTTCGGTATGGTTTTGGGCAATCTTCTATGTGTGGCGCATGGCGCAACCGCCGTTTACCCCGGTGAGGGATTTGATCCATCGGAAACATTAGCCGCGGTTCAAGATGAAAAATGCACGGCCCTTCATGGCGTGCCGACCATGTTTATCGCTGAACTCGATCACGCCAATTTCGATGACTATGACGTTTCATCTTTGCGCACGGGCATTATGGCGGGCGCGCCGTGCCCGGTGGAAGTGATGAATCGCGTGATCGAGGATATGGGGATGGAGCATATCCTGATCGGTTATGGGCAGACGGAGCTCAGCCCCATCAACCATCTGACATTGCCCGAAGATCCGATAGAAAAGCGCGTGAGCACGGTAGGCCGCGCCGTACCGCGCATAGAAGTCAAGATCACCTCCGATGACGGCCGTGTTGCGCCTGTTGGAGAAAAGGG
>JAJFIM010000234.1 GCA_021774995.1 Alphaproteobacteria bacterium
TGGGGATTCCGCAAGATGAGCAAGGGGAGCTCACGGGATTTCTGGGCGCCCTCCAGGAAGGCGTTTTCATTCTTCTTGTCAGCCTGTTTGGCGCACTTTCAGATAATGTCGGACGGCGCGTTGTTTATGTTGGGGGAATGGTTGTTTTTGCGCTGGGATATTTTCTCTATCCACTCGCTGCATCAGAAGGCGAATTGATCGGCTTTAGAATTTTCTATGCACTTGGCCTTTCGGCGGTCATGGTGATGATGCACACTTGTTTTGCCGAATACTCGCAGGACGTGACGCGGGGGAGATGGCTTGGGACGGTGGGTTTTTTTAATGCCCTGGGCGTCACTATCATGGCGCTCCTTCTGGTGAAAATGCCGACGTGGTTTGTGAATGCAGGCTATAGCGACGCTGACGCCATTCGTTTGAGCTATTGGACGTTCGGGGCTTACCTTCTTGCGCTGGCCGGATTTTTGCGGTGGGGATTGCAAGGACGCACCGCGCCGCTCAAAAAAACTGAAAATATCATCAAACAAGCCGGGCGCGGTTTTGCAGAGGCGCGCGCCAATCCCCGTATCGCCTTGGCTTACCTTATGGCCTTTGCCTCGCGGGGCGACCTGGTTATTTTAACATCCTTCTTTTCTCTTTGGATTTACCAGGTCGGTCTCGATTCCGGACTATCGCCAGCCCAGAGCGGGGCCAAGGCGGGGATGTTGTTTGGATTGTCTCAAGGGGTGGGGTTGCTTTGGGCTTTTTGCGTTGGATTTGTGTTCGACAAAATTCCCCGCATGACAAGCATGTGCATCGCTTTTGGTTTGGCGACGGTGGGATATTTATCTTTGGGCATGGTGTCGGACCCCTTCGGGTCGTTTATACTGTTGGCGTGCGTATTGGCGGGCATTGGAGAATCGAGCGCCATGGTGGCGGGCGGCGTGTTGATCGGACAGGAAGCTCCCGCTCATTCAAGGGGTGCGGTCTTGGGAACATTCAGTCTGATGGGAGGGATTGGCATTATGAGCCTCACATATATCGGCGGGAAGCTTTTTGACGGTATTGGCCCCACCGCGCCTTTCATCATGATGGGGATCATAAATTTTGTAGTTTTTGGCGCCGCTCTTTACGCCCGGAACTATTGGCGGCCTGAAAGCAAACAAGAACAGGTGGCGGAAGCTTAAGAGCTGGCGTGTGGTTACTCCTGCATATCTTTGTTCATGATGAATTCATTTAAGACGGGTTACAGTTCATTTTATACTGTTCACAATGAGGTGTGCCCGATACGCCGCTCTGGTTTTTTTGGTCATGAGTCGTTACGTTTCTGGCGGGCGGATTAGCACTTTTTCTGGAGGGATTATGAAAAAAGCAACAAAGACCATAGGCATTACTTTGGGGGTTTGTATTGTTGCTGGAGGCGCCCTCTTTGGCGCGGTTCAGTTGCAAGCTCACGAAGGCGCTATGGGCGTTACCAAAGAGCGTATGGATGCGATGAAATCCTTCGGCGAAGCCGTCGGCGCCATGTCGGATATGATCAAGGGCAAAATCGCTTATGATGGCGCGCGCGTGAAACAAGGCGCTGAGACTATTAAAACGCATGCGGGGGAAAAATTGATTGCCTTTTTTCCTGAGGGAAGCATGGATGACCATACCGAAGCGCTTCCCGCAATCTGGCTGGATTTTGAAAAATTTTCAAATTTAGCGGCTGAGCTTCAAATCAATGCCGTGGCTCTTGAAGCTGCTTCAGAGTCCCAAGATACATTTATGCCGGCGTTCATAGATCTCACTAACACCTGCACCGCATGCCACACAAAATTCAGGGAAGAGCAAGAAGACTGATCATCAGGTTCATGAAAAAACCTCCTATCATTCTGGCTGCGGCATTCAGTGTTGTGGCGGGGCTTGTCACTTTATCCATACTTTTTTTGGCGCCTCCCGCTCAGGTGCGGGATTGGAGCGGCGTCACGGGCGACGCCGAGCGGGGACAATATGTGTCTCGTCTTGGCGGTTGCGTGGCGTGCCACACCCTTGCCGAGGGCGCTGGACCATTATTGAGCGGGGGCGCACCCATCATGACCCCGTTCGGTTCCATTGCCGCACCCAACATAACCCCGGATCGCGCCTACGGCATAGGCTCCTGGACGCGGGACGACTTTGCCGCCGCTCTGTTAAACGGCGCCGCGCCCGATGGATCTTCTTACTACCCGGTCTTTCCTTATCCGTCTTATGCGCGGATGAGCACTCAGGATGTGGCGGATCTTTGGGCTTATTTGCAAACCATCCCGCCAATATCCACGCCTTCCCAAGAACACGATTTGACCTGGCCCTTCTCTCAACGGGTTTTAATGCGAGCTTGGAAGACTTTATTTTTTACCCCGGTGGAATTTCAACCTGATCCAAAACACGGCGCAAAATGGAATCGCGGCGCCTATATTGTCTCAGGTCCCGGCCATTGCGGGGAGTGTCATAGTCCGCGCGGAATACTTGGAAACAGCGACGCCGCCCGCGCTTTAGAGGGGGGTATGGGACCAAACGGCAAAAAAGTTCCCTCCATCACAGCGCAGGCCCTCGCGCAAGCAGGCTGGACGCGCGGCGATGTTGCTTTTGCGCTCTTTTTGTCAATCACGCCGGATGGCGATTCACTGGGCGGCGCTATGGGGGAGGTGATTCGCGATGGCGCGCGTCATTTGACGCCTGAGGACCGCGAAGCCATTGAAGCTTACCTCCTGGATCTGCCCGGCACAGATGATTGACGGCTCAGACTATAAACTTCATAACGATCAGCACAAGGATCGCAAGGAAGAGAGTTTCGCCAACAATTAATATAATTGCTTTGTGTCCAATTGTGGCAAGTTTCCCCAATGATGTTTTCATGCCTAATGCCGCAATTGCCGTAATAAGACACCAGCGTGATATCTCGACTAGGGTTGAGATGAGAGCCTCCGGTATGGGGACAAAATTGCACAGAGCAAATACGGTAATAAAACCGAATAAGAACCAAGGGATCGGTGCGCGGCCTTCATTAGGCTTGTTTTTCATCCGAGCCGCGATCACTAATGACAAAACAAGAGGGATTAGCATGGCCACGCGCAGTAATTTGGTGAGCGTGGCGACGTCTCCTGTTTCTTCGGACACCATATAACCGGCGCCGATCACCTGCGCGACGTCGTGGATGGTGGCTCCAAGAAATATGCCTGTTTGAGTTTGGTCGAGTCCAGCCGATGAGATGACGATAGGGTATATGATCATTGCCAAAGTGCTTAACGTGGTGACGCCGACAACTGTAAATATTGTGTCACGCTCAAGTCCTTTATGTTTGGGAAGGGCGGAGGAAATGGCCATGGCCGCCGAAGCTCCACAGATTGCGACGGCGCCGCTGGTCAGCAAACCGAGATTTTTGTTAAGCCCCAATATTTTGGCCAAGCCCAATCCGGCAATGATCGTGGCGAGAATGGACCCAAACACCAGTGCAACCGGATGCCAACCGAGCGTCATAACCTGATCGACGCTGATGCGCGCGCCAAGCAACGCCACGCCGATGCGAAGGATGCGAGAGGATGAAAGCTCTATGCCCTCAATGCATCGGCCCTCTTCGCTTAGAAAATGAAAGGCCATCCCTAATAAAAGAGCAAACAACATCACGGGGCCGCCATAATGCTCAGATAAAAATTTAGCGGCCATTGCAATAGTCAAACTGACGAGAACCCCCGGAACGTAGCGGTTTGCTGATTCAGAAAGGGTGTGCATGATGAACTTTATTTCAAGAGGTTGAAAATATGAAAGTGCGGGATAATAACGTCACTTTACGGAGATATCAAAATTCACCTGAACGCTTATGTGAAAACCTTTGCAGGTGAATGAATGTTTTGCGACCAGTGTCTAGTAGAAGCCATACATCCACATGTTTTGGATAACCTTTACTGTTGAGTCAGTGATGCGGCAACTTCTTCCACCCGAGACATCACGCGCAATAGGTTTCCGCCCCACAATTTTTCTAATTCTTCGTCGCTATAACCCCGGTTCACTAACTCTTTAGTGACATTTACCGTTTGGGAAGCGTTATTCCACCCTTCAATGCCTCCACCCCCGCCAAAATCAGAAGAGATGCCGACGTGATCAATGCCAATGAGGCCAACGGCATAGTCTATATGGTCAACGAAGGTTGAGACATTGGCGCCGGGCCATCTGGCTTCAATTTCCGCCCGGCCTTCTTCATAACGAATTCGGGCTTCTTCGGGCAAAGCATTTGGATTGTGGTTTTTCGCGTTCAGGCCAACGGATTTGCCTAATGCCCGGACGGCTTCTTGTTTTTCCGGTGGCGCTACTTTGAGGTACCGGTCAAAGGCAACCACCTGGACCACGCCCCCGCTTTCTTTGACGGCGAGAAGCTGGGCGTCATTCATATTGCGCGGTACATCGCTAAGAGCCTGAACGGCGGAATGGGAAGCGATGACGGGGGCTCTGGATATTTCGGATAATTGCAGCGCCGTATCGCGGTGCGCATGAGAGACATCAACCATAATGCCGAGGCGATTGGCTTCGGCCACCATGAGCGCCCCCGCTTTGGAAAGTCCGCCATGAAGTTGATCAGGATCTCCCGCTCTTTTGTTGGGGTCTGATGAATCGCCCAGGCTGTTATGCCCCATATGCGTAATGCCTAAATAGCGAACTCCAAGATCATAAAATTCTTTAAGATTGGCCGGATCCGCCGCCAGTGGATAACCATTTTCCATACCAAGGAAAGCAACCAGCTTGCCGCTATCATGAATGCGGCGCGCTTCTGTCGCAGAATACGCTAATGCGATCTTGTCGCTGTGGCGATCCAGCATGCGCTGAATGGTGGCGTAACGGGCGAGAGCTTCTTTCTTGGCGCCTGCAAACCCCTCATCCGTTAAAGGGCCTTGCTGAGAGAAGAGGATAAAAAAAGCAGCGTCAAGACCGCCCGCCCTCATTTTTTCCAGAGTGACTTGAGTGCGGGGGGCATTAAGAAAATCAACATCTTTAGCGCCTTCAATACGCGGCACGTCAACATGAGTATCAATCGTGAACAGGGATTGGTGTAATTGAGCAACCTCCTCCTCACTCAGTGCCGCATGCCGTGCGCATCCGGAGAGAAAAGCCAGCAAACCCAGTGCGCAAACGGCTTGTTGAGATAGGAATTTCATGGGGCGGTTCCTTTTTGGATGATCAAAAGGGCGAAGTGATTTTCAAAAAAAGAGTGGCGGGCTGCTCTAAAAGAGCAGCCCGCCAACTTAACATATTCATAGTCTCGGAACAGAGATAAAAATTTCACTCTGTGTCGCGCGACCTTATTCGGGCTTATAGTTTTCAGGACCTACATCCAAAGAAGAGATGTCCATAACATAGGTATAAAGATCACCCATGAAATGTTCTCCCTCACTCCGCGTGAACAGCATTTTTTTGCCGTCGGGAGAGACAGATGGAAATCCGTCAAAACTATCATTATAGGTTAGGCGCACCGGATCGCCGCCATCCAGGTTTCCTAAAAAGATTTCCCAATTATTGCCATCGACAACGCGTACAAAAACATAATGCTTGCCGTCGGGGGCGGGATAAGGCGCCCAATTCATATCGTTATCGAAGGTGTGCTGCGTGCGCTCCAGGGTTTGGGTGTTGATGGTGAAAATGGTCATCGGCGTTGGGCTAATCGTGCCGTAGGTCTTGCGGCTCCAAGCGCGCGTCGTGATGGTTTTGCTATCTGGCAAAAAGAAAGGCGCGCCTTCCTGCCAATCATCTGTGAAAGTGAGTTGTCTCTCATCCGTGCCATCGGACTTCATCATCCAGAGGTCCATTTTGCCGTCAATCTGGCGGCCAAAGACAATCCACTTGCCATCGGGCGAGACCGAGACTTCCGCTTCGTAATACTCATTGTTGGTGAGGCGCTGGATATTGCCCCCATCCAGATCGGATATGTAAAGCTCCGCGCCTTGCGGATATTCGCGTTCATCGGACCAATTGCCTACTGGCATATCGAGATTGTCGCGCGTCGATGTCCAGGCGAGCTTTGTTTGGTCCGGGAAGAAATACGAACAGGCATCCTGTCCACGGCTGCCGATGCGCGTTATTTCTTTGCCGTCGTCAGTGAATGTGTATGTCAGAGCGCCGCCCGCCGCTTTTTCATGCGAAGCGCCTACAGCGGTGGAATCTTGTACCTGTGCAATGACGTGATAAGAATCCGGAGCATAATAAGCTTCAGCGGCTTCAGGTATATTTGGAATTTTACGCACGGGCAGTTCCTGCCCTTCGCCAGGCGTAACGCCAGTTGACGAAGAAAATGCCGCCACCGCCAGCCCGCCGATCACCAGTGCGGCTGACGCCATGCTCTTTCGCCCTGTGACGAAAAGAGATGTACCCATAATGAATCTCCTCTTGGATGGTGTTTTAAAATTGAAAATTTGATTTGTGCAGGTTGAAATATCTTGGCTGTCTTAGGTGAAGCTGAAATGATTCCCAAAAAACGTGGGATTGAGTCGCACATGACCCATGTTTTGACAGCTTATAGCCCTTAATCTCTGCTTTTGAAGCGCGCATATCCCCCACTGTACAAGCACATTTTTTACCTTAGAATTTCTATCCCCAAACTTAGAGAAACAGATGCTAAACACACTTGGTTAAACTTCTTAAATAAGGAAACCATTCTTGTGAGAAATTTATAATAGAATTTCATTCCTATATATCCCGCCTCCATGTTTCCCGGCGATTCGTCATTTGCCGCTTAATTGATCGGGCCAAATGGAGAGAATAGAAATATATTTTTCTTAAACTCATATGCGCCAGACAGTATTTCTCAAACTTCACCCAGATCTAGCTGAAATTGGGAGTATTTTTCAGGTGTTGGGGTGTAGTTTACTTGGATTATGACCTTAAAGAAGCTATTCACCGAACACCCAAATTCTGTGGGAGAAACCTATGGCGAGCATGTTATCGCGGCGTCGTCATTTGGATTCTGTCTGATCAAGGGCGCCTTTTGCTGTCTCGTTCACGCTTTCCTCCCATTTTTGTTTGAGAAGACGGCAAGCAATGAAATCCAGAGCCTTTACATGCGCATGGTGACAAATCGTGAGGGTGAAAAAACCCGCAGAAAAGAAGCGCAGATCGCCAAGAAGCCGGCGTAAGTTTTCCTTTAATCTGGTGGACAGGGATGAGGGGGGAGCATAGGCTCGGGCCCCTGAAGGAATGATTTTGTCTCAAGGGAGGATTGATCTTATGCAAAGAGTCGGGGTATTTGCGCTCAGCGCAGTGATGGCGGCGGGGTTGTTTGTAAGCGCGTGTTCGCCGGAAGAAGAGGCCGCGACGACCAGCGAAGAAGAAGCGGTGGTCATGGGCGACGAAATGGCCAGCGTGGAAACATCAAACGACAGCATGGCTGCGCCAGGCGAGGAATTGCCGCATTGGAAAGTGCCCAACATTCCCCCTGCCGGCGAAGCGTATTACGCACCCGACAGTTTGCACCTCATTGCTCAGACCAAAGATCCTGACGCCATTCCCTTCGCCAACGGCAAGGACGGCAATCTGACCTACACTTTCACCGATCAGGGCGAGGATCTGCGCAGAATCAATGACCGGGGGCAGGACGCCTGTTCGTATTTCTTTCCCGATCAACAACGGGTCGTGTGGACATCGACGCGGGATAATATGGACATGCCGGTCGGGGACTGGTCTGACGTCGAGCTTTATCCGACAGGGGCGGAGCTTTATATCTCCGATCTGGATGGCGGTAATGTGCAACGCCTCACTCACAATGAATATTATGAAGCCGAAGTGTCCATCTCTCCAGATGGACAATGGATTGTTTTTGGCCGCCAGATTGACGGCAAGGATGACATCTGGCGCATGCGTGCAGACGGGACCGGGGAGGAACAGATCACATTCACCGATGACTGGCAGGAAGGGGCGCCTTTCTATCTGCCGGATTCGGAAACTATCATGTTCCGTGCGCCAAAGCGCAGCGAGCATGGCAAATTTTTCCCGACACCCATGACCGTGTTCACCATGAAACATGACGGGTCGGAGCGCAAAGCGCATACATTCGATCATGATATGAACTGGGCGCCGTACCCCGCCCCCGACGGACGGCACTATGTGTTTGTCCGCATCGTGGACGGCAAGAATTGGGAAATCTTCCTGGGAGATCTGGAAGGCGGAGATCCTGTGCGCCTGACCTATTATGACGGGTGGGATGGCTTGCCTTCGGTTTCTCCAGATGGAACAAAAATGGCCTGGACGCGGAGCGAAGAGGATGGAAACGCTTATACGTATTTTATGGATGTTTCCTATTTGTATATTGGGCCGGTGCTGTAAATCATACTGAATCACACTAAAAAGCCCCCTGCCGCCGGCGTGGCGCAGGGGGCTTTTCTTATGGGCGCATTTAAGGAGAGTCTAAGAATCGTCTCATATGTTAATAACACCGCCAGATTCTTATGAATGGAAAGGACGCGCATGTTTATCAATTTTTGGTATCCGGCTTGCCAGAGTTCGGACCTGACCACTGAGCCCAAAACCTATCGTATGCTGAATCAAGACTTCGTCCTCTTTCGCGACAGTCAAGGAACAGCCCATTGTCTTAGCGATGTTTGCGTTCACCGTGGCGCTTCTCTAGGGCGCGGTAAAGTCAAAGGCGATTGCGTCGAATGCCCCTATCATGGCTGGCAATTTAACGGTGAGGGAGTGTGTACGCGGATACCTTCTTTGGGCGCTGAGGCTAAAATTCCGTCCCGCGCGCGCGTTGATGCCTATCCCGTACAGGAGAAATACGGTCTGGTGTTTGCGTTCTTAGGGGACCTGCCGGAAAATGAGCGTCCGCCTATTATGGACATTGAAGAATACGGCCAGCCGGGCTGGCGGGCGACAACGCAATATTTTTCTTGGAATATAGATTATAAGCGTTCGGTCGAAAATGGCATTGACCCGGCCCATAACGAATATGTGCATGATACGCACGGATTTAAGGGCCAGAAAGATGAGTATAAGCTGAACCCCATCACGCTCACTAAAACCGAATGGGGGACAGGGTTTTGGGGAGAAAGAGAAGCGCCGCCTTTACCTGATGCTAAAATGCGTGAAGCCTCCGGCAGAACTGAAAACGCAATTATTCGCGGGGGAACAGGGCATGAAGGTATTTCAAGCGTGTGGACGCATATTCACCCCACGGAGAATATGTCAATCCACCAATATCTTTTTGAAACGCCGATTGACGAGGGTCACACCAGTCTTTTTCTGATAAATTTGCGCAATTTCCTTCTTGATCCCAGTGAAGACGAGCGGATGATGGGGCGGAATGAATATGTTGCTCTTCAAGACCGCGATGTTCTGGAGCCTCTTCAGCCCGTGGTCACGCCGCGCACCAATGTGCATGAAATTTTCATCGAGCATGATCGGGCCGTGGCCGCCTATCGTGAACGGGTGAAAGAATGGGAGGCCCGGGGCTGGAGGATCGATAGTAATGAAGTTGCCCGTAATCAGAACAAGGTGGCTTATGCGATCCCAAGCCCGGCGCGGCGCAAAACCAAAGGCTGGGTGCTTGACGCCATTCCTCTTCTTCCTGCAACGGGTTCAACACAGGTTGCCGCCGAATAAAATTCAACGGCTGAAGGAAATACAAAAAGCGGGTAAGTCATATGCGACTTGCCCGCTTTTCGTTTTATTGGACGGTGTTCCTAAATCGAGATTTAAGAGGATTCAGTCTTGATGCGATCTGTCGGGGTCAGGATTGTTATGCTGAGAACACTCAAAAAAGCAATCGCTACGACGCCCATCTGTACGCCATACTTTAATGGGTGCACCCAGAATTCTTCAAACAGACGCCAGCGGCCTAAAATCTCGACCGCGGTCCAACCGATAATGGCGGTTGGAATGCCATAGCGAATAGCTGAACTCATACGCGTGAACTTGAGGAGGCGCGCAGATAGATAAGCGGTCCAGATAACGTAGAAAAGCAGTATTGGATACATCGCCCAATGGTCGTCACCCAGGAAGTTTTTATCATAGATGATCAGGAGAAAAATATAGAAGAACCAAATGACATAAATCGTTTCAATCGCGGTGATATTGCAAAAATTGCGATCTTTCAGACTGGCGGGTTTGCCGATGCCGACTTTCATGTGAAGTTTACGGTGAAACCAGCGAAAGAAATTGCATTTCGTGTCTTTGTTAAGAAAAAAGAACAGCAAAGAACATCCTAAAACGCCAATGGAGGATGTCATTACGAGATATTCCTGCTTTGTTACGATTTCGCCTTTTTCAATGAGAGGCGCGACTTTCAATACGCGTGAATAATAGTGGAAGGAAAATTCCGCCCAGCCCGTCCAGACAAAGGACCCAGCCAGAAACCCGAGCCAGGTTTGCATGGTTTCGCTTTTATTAGTGAGGCCGAAATACCAAACGACCGCGCCGCCCAAACCGATAGCAATGGCGGAATGATAAACGTATTGCTGGCCAAAAATTTCTTCCATCAGAATCATCACCGTATGGCCCAGGGCCTGTGTGGCGAACACGATGAAAAAAACGGCAATTCCCACCAATGGCGCCCGGTTCAATTTGACCAATCCTGCTGACATGATGCGTCTCTCCTGATAAATCCCACTACTACTATGGCAGGCGCGCATGGTCGCGTGTGGAGGGTTTCACCAATGGCCGGTGCAAATTCGTGAGATATAGGCTTAAATTGCCCCCCTCTTCTTAAACGAGGCGTTCAAGAAGCACGTAAAATTTGCTAGAAACTACACAAACCCGCCTGACCACAGATGTGCGGCTGAAGGCGGAATGGTTAATCGACGTAGTCTGGATGGCCTCCCGCTGAGGCGGGTGCTGGTTCAAGCGAGAAGGCAAAAGACGCTTTACGATGGTTGCTCCGCCTGAAAATTTTGAAGCCTGGGCTTCGCGCTTTAGCGCCAAAGTGCTGGCCTTCTATGTGGGCTTGCCCATTCTTCTGGCTTTTTTTGCCGCCATAGGAAGCGGATACCAAGACAAGGTCGGTTATGATGGGGCTTTCTTGTATCTGCTCTTGGTGGCTCTGCCTTCTTGGTGGCTGGTCAGTGGCTTGACTCAATTGGTTAAAATCTTGGCGAAAGCCTGGCGGCCGCCTCTTTGGGCTTTGACGGCTCTGGGAGCATTGTTGTCGGGGTGGCCTATTTTTCTGTATGTCATGGCCATATCAGATCTGTTTCACGATCAATGGCCGGGCGGAGAGCAAATACCGGTTTGGCCCTGGCCCCGGTCAACGGGCGAGGCAATGGATCTGATTATTCGCACCGCGCGGGGCGGCGTGACCTGGGTTGCAGCAAATTATCTATTTGACCGTTTTTTTGGTCTTCCCCGCTATCGATATGGGTTGAGCGTTCCCGCACCATCCGAAATATTGCAGACCGATTCAGCGCTCATGCATCAACAGGTCAAAGGCGGCAACGCCTTGCAGGGTGAGGCTGTCCCTTC
>JAJFIM010000235.1 GCA_021774995.1 Alphaproteobacteria bacterium
TCACGTCGCCGCGAAGGCCTTGAGCCACGGCAAATGTTGACGCATCGTCTTTCGCATCGGCAACACGGAATCCAGTGTTGACCCGCTTAGAAACAATGTCCAGCCGGTTATTAATGGAACGGAAAGCTGCTTGAGCAACCATCGCACCAGGATTTGTATTGATTGTGAGGACCATTCTGTCTTCTCCATTCTGGATTTATGTGAAGAGCATTTTGCTCTGCAGGCGTTTTGCCCACGCTGGTTCCATTGCAGTCGCCATGCCACAATTTGCCACTGGGCAACAATTACCCATTATTGGCGGAAATCCTTGCCTAATAGTCTTCCGTATCGTGATTATTACGCATGGTTACCGGCGCATTAGGCTTCTTTCGGCAGTTTCTTCCCGGCAAGTTTTACCCAGCCCGGCAAGACTTGCCCACCGAATTAAAACAAATCGTATTGGTTGAAGAATTGCGATAGCAGCCGTATCGCTTAAGATGCGACTGGGGCGCCATCTGCATTCTGGGCCGCCAGGCCCTTCATAATGATGCGGTTGACCTCAATCAAGTCTTGCACATCTTCGCCTGCGCGCATGATGGCTCCTGAATGTTTAGTCACCCAGATGCTTAAAGATATGATACTGGCGCGCAATTGGTCGGACATCTTATTTCCAGGATCGCGGCAATCTGAAGCCAATGCTTGCCAAAGCGTGCGGTTGCGATCCAGCGCCAAAACTAAAGGTTTGTCCCGCTTGCCGCTGCTTGCCGCCTCCATAAGGTCGCGCGTGATTTCAGCAAACAACCGGTACTCGGTGTTACGGGGATTATCCGTCGTTTGTAGGGTTTTTTTGTAAGCTTGGAGGCTCATGAAGCTAGCAGTTTTTCCTCAAACTCAAACAGGGCCTGACAGGATTTCAAAGCGCCATAATAGTTCTGATTTGCAACTTCTTTGTTAATAATGACGCATCTTTCAACCACCGCAGGAACTTTAATAGTGTCCATGAATTCTTCTATTCGCGCGGTAAACTCCTGATAATAAGTATCGAAATTACCTTGATCCAGGTACATCATCATGATTGGAAAATAGATCCGGCGCGCCGGCGTATTGGCGTCTTCTTGTTGAATAATATCGCGTTCTCGTAAAATTGAAGCTTTATTCTGCAATACCATACTGGTTCGGCGATCCCCATTCGTAATGACAGCGCCGTTGATTGCAAACTTTTCACCAGGTTTTAACGAAATTTTTAAGGGCATTGCTCGTCGCCTCTATTGTTACGTGCGTTAAAAATACATTAATTCATCTACACTTCTACAAAGACGCTACATGAAACTTGGTTAATAATTTCCTTCCATATACGGAATATTATTATCACACTAATTTCATAGCAAAGTGTTTACATGTATCGTTAGGGTGGCATTTACCAAACTTGCCTATGTTCCCCCAATGAACAGAAAACAACGCAGAGCGGCCGAGGTTCAAAACCGTCGGCCCCCTAACCAGAAAAAGCGCAGCAAGTCACAATCCTCGTTTGAGGAAAAAACTATTGATGTGCAAGCAAAGCTTTTTGAAGCTTTGCAACTTCATAAAAATGGAAATTTACTGGGAGCCGAGCAAGGATACCGGCAGGTTATCGCTCTGCGTCCTGAAATCGCATCGGCGCATAACGCCTTGGGCGCTGCGCTGCAAGCGCAAAGTCGCTTTGATGATGCTTTGCAGGCGTTTAACGCAGCGCTTGAAATAGACCCTGACTTTACAGACGCCAAAAACAACAAAATCAACCTGCTCAGTCTGATGGGGCGCCCCGACACGCCCGACACCACAGCGTCCGACGTTCAGGAAGTATCTATTCTAGGGGGTGGCGGAGAAGCAGCCGGTCTCTTTAATGGCGCGAATGTCCTTAAAGCTAAGGGAGAACTGACCCAAGCCGCTGAATTATACTCCCAAGCGATCGCACTCGATCCGCGACACGCGGGAGCTTACGCAAATCTTGGCGACACTCTCATCACAATGGGTACATATGATGCGGCGGAAGCCATGATTCGAGCGTCACTCTTGTTCGATCCTGATAACGCCCAAAGTATGAACGCTCTTGGAGTTGCTCTTATCAATCAGGGGAGGTTGGAAGAATCCATAAGTTCATTTGAGGGATCTCTAAAGATTCGTCCTCACAACATCTCAACATTGACCAACCTCGGCAACGCTTACAAGGATTGCCGTCTGATTGACAAATCCATCGATACATATCGCCAAGCTCTGGCGATCGCGCCAACCGTTGAAGTACACAGCAATGTCTTGATGGCCATGCATTATTCGTCCACTTTTTCTCGCGAGGAAATCTTCCAGGAGCACCGCCTATGGAACGAACGATATGCGTCTCCCCTTACTCCCCGCTCGTTAGCATTCAAGAACAAGGTTGACCCTGAGAAACGTCTACGTGTCGGATTTGTCTCCGGCAGCTTTCACCGTCACCCGGTTGGTTATCTCACCATTAGCGCACTTGAAGCGCTCGACCGACAAAAACTGGAAGTGGTTCTTTACTCGAATAATGCACGCCGGGATGACTTAACGGAACGCTTTAAAGCCACTGCCGACCAGTGGGTGTCCATCGTAGGCGTCACGGATGAAGAGTTTGTCCATCAGACACGCCGCGATCAAATTGATATTCTTATTGATTTGGCTGGTCACTCCGACGGGTTCCGCCTCTTGGCGTTTGCCCGACGCGCTGCGCCACTTCAAGTCAAATGGGTTGGCGGCCAGTTCAACACCACTGGTATGGATGCGATTGATTACTTCATTTCTGATTCCGTTGAAACGCCCGAAAAGGATGATAAGTGGTACACGGAAAAAGTGATACGCATGCCTGACGGTTATGTCTGTTATGATCCGCCTTTTTATGCGCCGGATGTCACTGCCCTGCCCGCACTAAAAAATGGCCATATCACATTCGGTTGCTTCAACTACGCGACAAAAATCACTAAGGATGTCGTAGCGCTTTGGTCAAAACTGCTAAACGCAATCGAAGACAGTCAGCTCATCCTCAAAAGCAAGCCTTATAATGACGCTGTTAATCGGCAAAGTTATATCGACATGTTCGTAGCCGAGGGTGTAGACGCGTCCCGCGTGGAGTTGAGAGGCAGTTCGCCTCACGATCAACTTCTCGCCGAATATGGCGAGATCGATATCGCTCTTGATCCCTTTCCTTATTCCGGCGGCTTAACCACGATTGAAGCGCTTTGGATGGGCGTGCCTGTCATCACCATGCCGGGGCAGACTTTCGCTGGCCGGCATGCGGCAAGCCACATTACCAATGCAGGGTTGGGTAATTGGTTGTGCGACGACCCCAGCAGCTATTTGGAACGCGCGCAATATTGGAGCGACAATCTGGAGAGCTTAAGCCGCTTGCGGAGCCGTTTGCGCGATCAAGTCTCCCGCTCGCCTTTATGTGATGCTCCACGCTTTGCCGGACATTTCGAGAATGCATTGCGGGATATATGGGGCCAGTGGTGCTCAACGCAATCCCGATCCGCCGCTTAAAACCTTTGGGCCAAAAACCATGAATGTGCACAGCGCCCCCCCGCTATCTCCTTATCGCCAGACTCTCCTGGA
>JAJFIM010000236.1 GCA_021774995.1 Alphaproteobacteria bacterium
CGGCCGATCAGAGTTTCTCTGATTTGCCGCATTATGAATTAGTGGAGTAAATGTCATGTTGATATTGCTGTGGATACCGGTCATGGCGGGGCTTAATCGCCTCAGAGGGTTGTCGTTTGATGCGCCCTGGCGGTGGGTTTACTGGATTGCATTGGGGCTGCTTTGCGTTCTCTGGGTTTTAAACGGCATCGAAGCGGCGCTGGTGGCGAGTCTGTCTTTCGCGCTTTACGGCATGATCGGTTGGGGCGCGTATATGGATATGGGGACATGGAACAAAGTTTCCGGAGAAAAAGAAGATCCTCTCATCGATTTTTTGATCAGTCCTTTAAGCGCCGGGTTTTGGCGGGACTTCACCGGCATGGCGCTCGTTTCCTGGCGCTGGTTGCCGTTCATTATTTTCTTTTATGGCTGGTGGACTTTTCTCGTCTGGCCGGCGCTCGCCCTCTCACTGGCCGGCGCCTACGCCTATTCGATCAGTGCGACGCGGGAAGTTGCGCGCGCTGAATATATTTTCGGCGCGGCTTTAGGCGTCATGTTCGCAGGAGCCTTGTCATGATTGGCGCCCTCGCGTCGCTCGTTAACGGCCCTATTTCTAAAATCATTGATAAAGTCGTGCCCGATAAATCATTGCGCGATCAATTGAAATATGACCTTGAGCGAGCGGCGCTGGGTCAGGATGCTGAGTTTATGAAAGCGGCGCGCGCGATCATTGTCGCCGAGGCTCAAGGAGAAAGCGCGGCGCAGCGCAATTGGCGCCCGCATCTGATGTATCTCATCATGGGGCTGCTCGTCTGGAACGGCGTTGCGGCGCCTTTGATCACGGCGTTCACCGGCGCGGAGATTCCGATTTTGCAGGCCTGGCAAGCCATTCCGGACCAGATGTGGACTTTGCTCACCACGGGCTTGGGCGGGTATATCCTAGGCCGCTCAACGGAGAAAGCCATCAAGAACTGGAAGAGTTAAATTTTAGGCGCCGGGCCTCATTCCGCGGCTTGTGCGCTTTTGGGTTTGCCCTCCCGCAGCGGTAAGGGTTTGAGAACCCAGTTTTTTGAGTCGGCGCCGCGTGCTGGTGATGGAATAGCCCAGGCGTGCTCTTCATCCCCCTCGATTTTTTTAGAATCGATGCGCCAGCCTCTTGCTTCGGAAGCTTTTACTTTTTTCCGGAATTCGACGAGATGGGAATCGGCCTCAATCAGAAGTTCTTCCGTTGTGCTGAGCGGCATCTGAAGGGGTTTTACTTTTTTAAGAATAACTTGATCTTCCTCCATCACGTTTACCACACGCTTGAGGCCGTCTTCATTGTGCTCGTCTTCCTTGGCGAAATTACGCCCGTGAATGAAATAACTTAAAGTTTGATATTCATTGAGCGGCGTATAGGACGAAACAACGAAATGGTGCATGCCAGGTCTGGGATACATATCGTTACGGAAGATCATGCCTGGGAAATGAAACTGGATTTGATTGTCCGCATCGCCGCGGTCGTCGGGAATTTCTTCGCGCCATTTGCCGGTCTTGTCTACGGGCGCGAAACGATGGCGCGAAAGCGTATGCCCGGAACCCACATCAACCTTAAAAGGGGGCACAAACTGATTTCCCAGATTGCCAAACGCCGAATGGACGTGAAAGGCGTGGGCTGGATCCAGAACATTATCTATAGCGCGCACCCAATTAGCTTCGAAGAGAAAAACCCCACTCACATAGGCGTAAGCATCACTGCCCTTGTCTTGTGCATAATATTCGGGAAATAAATCCTCGTCAGGAATTTCCGGTTGCTCCTCACGCGGCAAGTCTCCCAAGAAGGCGAAAATCCACCCCCATTGTTCTTTGACCGGGTAGGAATCTATGCGGCCCCGTTTTGGGATTTTGGCGTCGGGAAGGTTGGAGGGAATTTCTACGCACGCGCCCGCGCCGTCAAACCGCCACCCATGATAAGGGCATTGCAGCGTTCCCTCCACGACTTTTCCGTCGCACAATGAACCGCCGCGATGAATGCAGGTATTGCCGCAACAATGCGCTTTTCCATCCCGATCTCTAAAGAGCACAAGGTCTTGGCCCAAAGCGCGCACGCCTTTGGGCTCTGTGTTTAGGTCGGATGACGCCGCAACCACATACCATGTATTGATGAGCATAAACTGTCCTTCGATGCATCTTGTTAAGGGGGGAGCGTGAAACTCTATTATTAAGTATGCTGATAGTTGAAGGAAATCACAAAGTATTATTTTGCGTAATTTCACCCTATGGCGGGTGGAATTGATAATCCGCCGGCAACAGGATTTTATTGTGCACGCGGCGTGCCGCGCTCTAGCACAAAAATGCGCGCCCAGTTTGATTAGCTTTAAGGTTCATGCAGTGTGAGATTAAGAATATGAGATACGGCTTGAGGACACTCGACAATGTGATTTGACGCATCCAGAAGTCTTTTCATAAGCTTAAGTCCATAAGAGCAATACGAAAACGAGCAGTATGAGGGGATATTTAGCATGACAAACGCGCATTTCAGCCGCCGGAACGTGATCGCCGGCGTAGGTGCGGCAACGCTGGCGGGGACTCTTTCGGGGTGCGCCACAACGCCGCAGAGATCTCTCACGAAGGTCGGTCCTTACGCCAAAAAACTAGCGACGGTGAACGGCTATGAAATGGCGTATGTGGAAGCGGGAAGAGGCGATCCCATCGTCTTTTTACACGGCAATCCCACATCGTCTTATCTGTGGCGCAACATCATCCCTTACGCCGAGCCTTATGGCAGATGCATTGCCCCTGATCTCATCGGCATGGGCGATTCCGATAAGTTGAAAAACAGCGGGCCGGGCCGCTACTCTTATGATGAGCACCGCGCGTTTTTGGATGCGCTGCTTGATCAACTGGACGTCAAAGAAAATGTCACGCTCGTGGTCCATGATTGGGGGTCGGGGTTGGGTCTGGATTGGGCCAATCGTCATCGGGAAGCCATCAAAGGCGTCGTTTATATGGAATCGTTGTTATTTCCGCCCGAGTCCCAGGAGCAAGTGACCGAGCGCTCCCCGTTTTTCCAGATCTTTTTTGAAGAAAAAGGCATTAAAGGCGTCTTGGAAGACAATATGTTTGTCGAACAGATGCTGATCGGCGGCGTTGAGGGCCACCTGACCGAGGCGGACAAGGCCGCTTATCGCAAGCCGTATCTCAATCCCGGCGAAGACCGCCGGCCGACACTGACATGGCCGCAAATGGTGCCGTTTGGCGGAAAACCTGAGGCGCCGTGGAACGCGATCGCTGCATATTCAGCCTGGTTGCCGCAAACCGATTTTCCCAAGCTTTTCATTCAAGCGGTTCCGGGCGCCATCATGCGCGGGCCGATCCTGGATTTCGCGCTCAGCTTTAACAACCAGACTCACGTAGAAGTAGAAGGCGGCCATTTTGTGCAGGAGGTTTCGCCTAAAGAAATAGGTGAGGCGCTGGAAGCCTGGCTCAAGGCGCAAGCTTAGTTGTAGAAGGGCGCTTTAGCGATGTAGCTATGGATTCCCGCGGAAGCTTAGAATCCATTGATCGGAACCAAGACATTTAGGCACACTTAAGCCAGTCATGGAGACTTCCGGAGCGACACTCTTTCATATTATTTTCGGGATAAATTTTTTTGTGGCCTGAATCCGCGCTTTTTGCATTGCGTGCGCGGTCTGCTCGTCTTAGGTTTGCGGCGGATTCAAATACACTGATTCCGGCGTTAATCTGGGATATTGTGTTTAACGACACTCCGATTCGAAGGCCTTCAGATATGAATGATGTGATCGTCGCATGGCAGCCCTTTCTGCTCGACTATCTGCCAATCATCATCTTCTTTGGCATTGCGCTGGCGATGGGACTTGCCTTTCTTGTCCTGGCTTGGGCCATTGCGCCCAGTCATCCTGATTCCGAAAAGGTATCGGCCTATGAATGCGGCTTTAACGCCTTTGATGACGCCCGCCTCAAATTTGATGTGAGATTCTATTTGGTGGCCATTCTTTTCATCATTTTTGACCTGGAAGTGGCGTTTTTGTTCCCCTGGGCCGTCTCGCTCGGGTCTTTGGGCTTATTTGGATTTTGGTCGATGATGGTATTCTTAGGCATTTTGACCATCGGTTTCATCTATGAGTGGAAGAAGGGGGCATTGGAATGGGAGTGACGTCCAAACCGGTTATGCCTCCGCAAACAGTCGGGGGGCCTGTTCCCAACGACCCATTTTATGACGCTATGTCCGATGAACTGGCGGATAAGGGTTTTTTAGTCGCCAAAGCCGACGATCTCATCACCTGGGCGCGCACCGGCTCATTGATGTGGATGACATTCGGTCTGGCGTGCTGCGCCGTTGAAATGATGCAGGCGGCCATGCCGCGGTATGATTTGGAGCGGTTTGGCTTTGCGCCGCGCGCTTCTCCGCGCCAGTCGGATGTGATGATCGTCGCGGGCACGCTGACCAATAAAATGGCGCCGGCTTTGCGCAAGGTATATGACCAGATGCCTGAGCCGCGCTATGTCATTTCCATGGGATCGTGCGCCAATGGCGGCGGTTACTATCATTATTCCTATGCCGTGGTTCGGGGATGCGATCGCATAGTGCCGGTGGATATCTATGTGCCTGGGTGCCCGCCGACAGCGGAAGCTCTGGTCTATGGCGTGCTGCAGTTACAAAAGAAAATCCGGCGAACCGGTAATATTGAGCGCTAAAGGTCTGGACTGATGGAGAATGAAGCGCTGAAAGATTTGGGGGAGCACATTGCTTCGTCGCTGGAACAAGAAGTATCCGGTTATCAAATCAGCTATGATGAATTGACCATCACGGCCAATGCCGGTCAAATCGTGGCCGTCCTCAATTTTCTGAAGCGCGACGCCACGTGCAATTTTTCCACATTGATTGACTTGTGCGGGGTTGATTACCCAGCCCGCCCGCAGCGTTTCGACGTGGTGTATCACCTGCTCAGCCTTCACCAAAATCAACGGGTGAGGGTCAAAATTTCCACAGATGAGGAAACCCAAATACCCTCCGTCGTTGAGGTCTATCCGGCGGCGAATTGGTATGAACGCGAAGCCTTTGACCTTTATGGCATCCTGTTTTCCGATCATCCGGATTTGCGCCGCCTGCTGACCGATTACGGATTCACGGGCCATCCTTTGCGCAAGGATTTTCCGCTCACCGGCCATGTTGAATTGCGTTATGACGATGAACAAAAACGCGTTGTCTACGAGCCGGTTTCGCTGACCCAGGAATTTCGCAATTTTGATTTTATGTCGCCCTGGGAGGGGGCAAAATACATTCTTCCCGGCGACGAAAAAGCCGACGACGCGGCTAAGGAGAGCTAGGGGTCCCATGGAGACGAGTCAGACCCGTAATTTAACCCTTAACTTTGGCCCGCAGCATCCGGCGGCGCATGGGGTTTTGCGTATGGTGCTGGAGCTTGACGGGGAGGTGGTGGAGCGCTGCGACCCGCATATCGGGCTTCTGCATCGGGGCACCGAAAAACTGATTGAGCACAAAACATATTTGCAAGCGATCCCCTATTTCGACCGGCTGGATTATGTCGCGCCGATGAATCAGGAACACGCGTTTACTCTGGCGATTGAAAAACTGCTGGGCCTCGAAGTGCCGCCGCGCGGGCAATATATCCGCGTCCTTTTCAGCGAGATCGGACGTCTGTTGTCGCACCTGCTGAACGTCACCACGCAGGCCATGGATGTCGGCGCTTTGACGCCGCCGCTCTGGGGCTTTGAAGAGCGCGAAAAGCTGATGGTGTTTTACGAACGCGTGTCGGGCTCGCGCCTGCACGCCGCATACTTTCGCCCCGGCGGGGTTCACCAGGATCTGCCTGCTGGTCTGGCTGAAGACATTTATGAGTTTTGCGAAACTTTCCCCAAGGTTCTGGCGGACATTGAACAACTCATTACCGACAACCGCATTTTCAAACAGCGCAATGTGGATATCGGCGTGGTCAGCGCCGAGGAAGCTTTTGCGCTCGGCTTTACCGGCGTGATGATCCGCGGCTCGGGCGCCGCCTGGGATTTGCGCCGCGCGCAACCCTATGAAGTGTACAGCGATCTGGAATTCGACATTCCCATCGGTAAAAACGGCGATTGCTATGACCGCTATCTGGTGCGGGTGGAGGAGATGCTGCAAAGTGTGCATATCATCAAGCAATGCCTCGACAAGATGCCCGGCGGACCGGTTCTCAGCACTGACCATAAAATCACGCCGCCCCGGCGCGGTGAAATGAAAACCTCGATGGAAGCGCTCATTCAGCACTTTAAGCTGTACACGGAAGGGTTCCATGTGCCCGAAGGCGAGGTCTACGCCGCCGTTGAAGCCCCTAAAGGCGAATTCGGCGTTTATCTGGTGTCGGACGGAAGCAACAAGCCGTACAGGTGCAAAATCCGCGCGCCGGGCTTTCCGCATATGGCGGCCATGGAATTCATGTCGAAGGGTCATATGCTTGCCGATTGCTCAGCGCTGATTGGGTCGCTTGATGTGGTGTTTGGGGAGATCGACCGATGAGTGTCCGTCACATGGCTAAAGAGCAACCGGCAAGTTTTGTCTTCACGCCGGAGAATCTGGAAGAGGCGAAAAAACGCATTGCCAAATATCCCTCCGGCAAGGGGCAAAGCGCGATCATTCCGTTGATGTGGCTGGCGCAAAAGCAAAATGACGGCTGGGTGAGCGAACCGGCCATGCGCTATCTGGCTGATATGCTGGATATGGCTTTGATCCGCGTTTATGAAGTCGCCACTTTTTATACGATGTTCAATCTCAAACCTATCGGCAAATTTCATGTGCAATTGTGCGGCACCACGCCGTGCTGGCTGCGCGGGGCGGACAATCTTAAACAGGTCTGCGAAAAAGTGATCGGCCCCAAAGGGCAAACTTCCGCGGATGGCCTCTTTACCTGGAGCGAAGTGGAATGTCTGGGCGCCTGCGTCAACGCGCCCATGGTGCAGATCAATGATGATTACTTTGAAGATCTGAACGCAAAGTCTCTGGAGGAAATTCTGGGACATTTTCGCGACGGACGGCAGCCGAAAATAGGCTCGGCGCGGGGGCGCGTCTCGTCCGAACCCGAAGGCGATCCGACATCGCTCACCGCGCCTGAAATTTTTGATCCCGCCATTGCGGCGGCGCCTGTCGCCTTTACGCCGACCCCCGCTCCAGAACCGGGGGACAAGTGATGCTTGCAGATAAAGACCGCATCTTCACAAATCTCTATGGCCAGCACGATTGGCGGCTGGAGGGCGCGCGCGCGCGCGGCGCGTGGAACGGCACGGCCGATATCCTCCGCATGGGACCTGAATGGATCGTTGAGCAGGTCAAGGCGTCGGGTTTAAGGGGGCGGGGCGGGGCGGGATTTCCCACCGGTCTGAAATGGTCGTTCATGCCCAAGGAAATTGGCGAGCGGCCGCATTATCTGGTTGTGAATGCAGACGAATCGGAACCTGGCACCTGCAAAGACCGCGAGATCATGCGTCACGACCCGCATCTCTTTATCGAAGGATGCCTAGTGGCGAGCGCGGCCATGCGGGCGCATACGTGTTACATCTATGTGCGCGGCGAGTATATCGCCGAGCGAAACCGTTTGCAGGGCGCCATTGACGAAGCCTACGCCGCCGGGCTGGTTGGTCCCAAAGCGTGCGGCTCCGATTGGGATTTCGATATCATCGTGCATCATGGGGCGGGCGCCTATATTTGCGGCGAGGAAACGGCATTGCTGGAGAGTCTGGAAGGCAAAAAAGGCCAGCCGCGCCTGAAGCCGCCTTTTCCGGCGAATGTGGGTCTTTATGGCGCGCCGACCACGGTCAACAATGTGGAAAGCATTGCAGCGGCGCCCACCATCATCCGGCGGGGCGCCAATTGGTTCGCCGGTCTCGGGCGGCCCAACAATACCGGCACCAAGCTTTTTTGCATTTCCGGCCACGTCAACCGGCCGTGCAATGTGGAAGAGGAAATGAGCATTCCCTTGCGTACTCTGATCGACGCCCATGCGGGGGGCGTGCGGGGCGGCTGGGACAATCTCAAAGCGGTGATACCCGGCGGCTCGTCCGTGCCGCTGATCCCGAAAGAGATTTGCGACAATGTGCTGATGGATTTCGACGCCTTGAAAGAAGTGCAATCGGGGCTGGGCACGGCGGCGGTGATCGTCATGGACAAGTCCACCGACGTCATTAAGGCCATCGCGCGTCTGTCATATTTTTACCGTCATGAATCCTGCGGCCAGTGTACGCCGTGCCGCGAGGGCACGGGCTGGATGTGGCGGGTGATGGAGCGCATGGCGCGGGGCGAGGCGGAGCTTTCCGAGATTGATACGCTGCTCGAAGTTTCCTATCAGATTGAAGGCCATACGATCTGCGCGCTGGGCGATGCTGCGGCGTGGCCGGTGCAGGGTCTCATTCGTCATTTCCGTCCCGAAATTGAAGAACGGATTAATTCATACCGCAAATCCAAGCCGGTCGCGGTCAGCGCGGCGGCGGAGTAGTCAGACAGATGCCAAAACTCACCGTGGATGGAATTGAAGTTGAAGTCGAAACGGGCGCTACTGTTTTGCAGGCGTGCGAGGCGGCGGGTTCTGAAATTCCGCGTTTTTGCTACCACGAACGCCTGTCGATTGCCGGCAATTGCCGCATGTGCCTTGTGGAAATGGAAAAAGCGCCAAAGCCCATCGCGTCCTGCGCCATGCCGGCGGCGGACGGCATGAATATCCACACCAATACGGCGCTGGTGAAAAAAGCCCGCGAAGGGGTGATGGAGTTTTTGCTGATCAATCATCCGCTGGATTGCCCGATCTGCGATCAAGGCGGGGAGTGCGATCTTCAGGATCAGGCCATGGCCTATGGCGGCGACGCCACGCGCTATGCGGAAAACAAACGCGCGGTCGAAGACAAATATATGGGGCCGCTGGTGGCAACGGTGATGACGCGCTGCATTCAGTGTACGCGCTGTGTACGCTTTATCACGGAAGTGGCGGGGGTGACGGATTTGGGTCTCATCGGCCGGGGCGAAGACGTTGAAATCACCACCTATCTGGAAAAATCCATGACGTCGGAATTGTCGGGCAATGTGATTGATCTGTGCCCGGTGGGGGCGTTGACCTCCAAGCCATACGCTTTTACGGCGCGGTCTTGGGAACTGGACAAAACCGAAAGCGTGGACGTGATGGACGCCGTGGGCTCCAACATCCGCGTCGATACGCGCGGGCGCGAAGTGATGCGCATTCTGCCGCGTCTCAATGAAGAGGTGAACGAGGAATGGATTTCCGACAAGACCCGGTTCATTTGGGACGGTCTGCGCACCCAGCGTCTGGACACGCCCTATGTGCGCAAAGACGGCAAATTGCAGCCCGCCACTTGGGATGAAGCTTTCTCCGCCATTGCGGATAAAATCAAATCCACCCGTCCGGAGCGCATCGGCGCCATTGCCGGGGATCTGGCCTGCGCGGAATCCATGAAAGTGCTGAAAGATCTGATGACGGCTTTGGGAAGCTCGAATCTCGATTGCCGTCAGGACGGCGCGAAGATTGGCAATGGCCCGCGTGAAGGTTATCTCTTCAACACAACCATTGCAGGGATAGAAGACGCGGACGCGATCCTGCTGATCGGAACCAATCCGCGCTGGGAGGCCTCGCTTGTCAATGCGCGCATCCGCAAACGCTTTGTGCGCGGCGGGGTCCGCATCGGCGCCATCGGACGCCCTGTCGATCTCACCTATGACGCGGACTGGCTGGGCGAGAACCCGCAAACGCTCAAGGAGATCGCTGACGGCGCGCATCCCTTTGCCGGTGTGTTGCGCGGCGCCGCGCGGCCGATGTTGATCATCGGCATGGGCGCTCTGGCCCGTGATGACGGGGCGGCTATCCTCGCCGCCGCCGCGCGCATCGCCGAAGATACGGGCATGGCCGTACCTGCGCCGGGGGATGACGAAGAAGGGTGGAACGGTTTTAACGTTCTGCACAATGCAGCGGCGCGCGTCGCGGGTCTTGATCTGGGTTTCCTTCCCGGACCGCAGGGACGCGATGTCGCCGGAATGATTGCAGGCGCAAAATCAGGCGAGATGGATGTGCTCTATCTTCTGGGAGCGGATGAATTACCGGCAAACGATCTGGGCCAGTCTTTCGTGATTTATCAGGGCAGCCATGGGGATCAGGGCGCGCACCGGGCGGATGTGATCTTGCCGGGCGCCGCTTATACCGAAAAAAACGCCCTGTGGGCCAACACGGAAGGCCGGGTTCAACTAGG
>JAJFIM010000237.1 GCA_021774995.1 Alphaproteobacteria bacterium
CGAAAGTTGGATTGGCGTAAGCGGATTTTTGATTTCATGCGCAATGCGCCGAGCAACATCCGCCCAGGCGGCAGTTCTTTGGGCTGAAACAAGCTTCGTGATGTCATCAAATGTAACGACAAGACTTTCATACCTCTGCCCTTCGAGCAGATCGCCTGTAACTTGGACGTTTAAATTACGCGTTTGTCCATCGAGAGTTAACGTCAGGTGTTCTTGGGTGAATTCGATCCCATGCTTTTTGACCCTGTCCACTAAAGCTGATATTTCCGGAATGATCTCGTGAACTTTTTTACCGATGAGATCGTCAACAGACCGGCCGAGTAAATTGGCGGCGGAGCGATTGGCAATAGTGATCCGGTTTGTACTATCCAACCCGAGAACGCCCGAGCTTACGCCAGCCAAAACAGTCTCGGTGAAGTGGCGTCTTTGTTCAAGTTGGGTGTTAGCGTTGATAAGATCATCGCGCTGTGTTTGTAATTGTCCCGTCATACGGTTGAATGTCTGGCCAAGCATGCCGATCTCATCGTCGCTAACGGAACTGTCAACACGCGTGTTGAGATCCCCCTCACTGACTTTTTCCGTCGCGGCGACAAGCGCGCCAATGGGAGCTACGAGATTGGTCGCCGCCCTCCGGCCCAGCCAAATGGCGCCCAACAATACAAGAAGAGCAATGGCGATATAAGTAAGTACAAAGATTAATTCAATAAAATACCGATTTGCTTCTATCTCGCTAATGCTGACAATAAAATCTTTCATCTGCGCCAGGTGATCGAGCACGCTTTGTTCAGTTTTTCTGCTGATGACGAGATAGCCGTCTTCAAAAGCGGGTAACTTTAAGATACCCGTGATTTGGCTGTTTTTGGCGTAATCGGTAAAAATAGTAATTTTACCTAAGTTTGCCTGCTCCATGATCGCTGCATCGGGCAGTGTGAATTCGGGCGCGTCGCCACTTTCGGCAAAGATCGTTGTTTCGCCCTTGCCGTTAATGAGATAGGCCGACGTCAATTGGCGCCCCTGCGTTTGCGCTTTTATAAAGTCAGTGAATAGTTTTGGATTCTCGCTCAGCAGCGGCGCCGTATTGTTGAGACCGGCGGCCATGGCGCGCAAATCTTGTTGAAGAAGGTTGATCTGCTGATCAACGTAATAGCGCGCCATTGTTTCGGAATTTTTAATCGCCGTCGGAACTGGCTCTCCCAGCAGAGAATTCATGCTGATCGTGGTCGTGACGCCGGAAAAAATAGCGACAATAATTGCGGGAATAATTGCGACGGCGCTGAAAAGCGTGACCATGCGCACGTGCAGCTTTGAGGAAACCTCCCCGCGCCGCCCCGCGCGCCAAAGGCTGATCAGACGCCACGTAATAACAGCGGCGACGGAAAGAACAATGGCGAGATCCACGCCGAGCAGCGTTAGCAAAGTTTTTCTGTCGGCGCCAAGTGGGGTGAGGCCGCTAAACGTCAGATAAGTAATGACCACTGAGGCCAGGGTCGCCAGGCCTAATATGATGCCCACGAAACCCATGGGGCCAATGCGTCTGACAGGACCGATGGCTTGTGAAAAAATGCCGAATATGGATTTTAGGCTAAGGGCCGAGCGGTCTGATGCGCCGTGATGTACAGGCGCCCGCCCACTTTTTTCATCTCTTTGCACTGACTCTGATACGACTGCCATGATTCCGCGCTTTGGATCCCCGAAGATGGAAAAAACCCGATCTCAGACCGTAAGGTGCGTGCATTGTGAGAAAAAATCAACACTTATGTTGCAGTTTTGCACCACTTTCAGAGGGGGAAATGCCCAGTGTCCGACGCAATGTCCAATTGGCGCATTTTTTTGCGCAATGTATTGCGGTTAAGGCCAAGTAAGTGAGAGGCCTTGACTTGGTTTCCTTTGGTGGCGCGCAGGCATTTCATGATTAACGGCCGCTCAATATCCGCTAATATTCTGTCGTAGAGACCTATGGGAGGCAGTTCTCCGTCATAAGTCGCGAAATAGCGCTTCAGATAAACACTCACAGCCGTCTCAAGGTCTGCGGCGGCTCCGGTGACAGGTTCAGCGTCCTCTCCGCTGCGCTCAAGCTCTTTTATGACCATGCCGGCCGTTATGATATCGTCGGCGTAGATCACAGTGAGGCGGCGCATCAGATTTTCCAGCTCGCGCACATTGCCTGGCCAGCTATGGTCCATCAAGACATCCAGCGCCCCTTGTTCGATAATTTTGGCGCCACTTCCCTCTTCCTCCGCCCGGGCGAGAAAATGATGCGCCAGATCCGGAATATCTTCCACGCGCGCGCGCAATGGGGGTAAATTCAAGGGCACGACATTGAGCCTGAAAAACAGATCCTCCCGAAAGCGTCCTTGCTTGATGAGTTTTTCGAGACGCTGATTGGTGGCGGCAATAATGCGCACCTCTGTTTTTATGGAATGGCGCCCGCCCACCGATCGGTACTCGCCTTCTTGCAGCACGCGCAAGAGGCGCGTTTGCGCTTCCATGGGCATGTCGCCGATCTCGTCAAGAAAGAGCGTGCCTCCCCGTGCCTGCTCAAACCGGCCGGAGCTGCGTTGCGTCGCGCCTGTGAAGGCCCCTTTTTCATGCCCAAACAATTCGCTCTCGATCAAGTCGCGCGGGATGGCCGCCATATTGACCGGCACGAAAGGACCGCGCCGCCTTTTGCCGTAATCATGCAGAGCGCGGGCGACCAGCTCTTTGCCGGTTCCAGAGTCACCAGTGATCATGACCGTGAGATTGGTCGCCATCAACCGCGCGAGAATGCGATAAACTTCTTGCATCGGGCCAGAGCGGCCGATCAGGGGCAGGTTTTCATCACCCGCCAGGCGGTCTTGTAAAGGCGCAGTCAGCTTGGCGGGCTGCAATGCCCGGCTTACCGCTTTGCTCAGGTCCTCTAGGTCGAAGGGCTTTGGAAGATACTCATATGCACCGCGCTCCGCCGCCTTGATGGCGGTCAAAACCGTGTTCTGCGCGCTCATAACAATGACCGGTAAGTTTGGGCGGATTTTTTGGATGCGCGGCAATAGGTCAAACGCATTTTCGTCCGGCATCACGACATCCGTCACAATGAGGTCGCCCTCGCCCGCGCTGACCCAATCCCAGAGAGTTGCGGCGTTGCCCGTCATGCGAACATCATAGCCTTTGCGGGTCAGGGCTTTGTGCAAAACAGTGCGTATCGCGTCGTCGTCGTCTGCCAGTAAAATTGTAGAAGCAGTCATTGCGCCGCCACTCTCTCTTTATGTGGCGTTTCCCTATGTACGGGCAGCAATACGCGAAAGACAGTTTTGTTGGGATCAGACTGGCAATCAATAACGCCGCCGTGATCGGCGATGATTTTCGCGACCAACGCCAACCCCAGACCCTTGCCATGCAATTTTGTGGTTACGAACGGATCAAACAAATGCGGCATGAGATCAGCCGCAATGCCTGGCCCATTATCAATCACGCATACTTCCAAGGGCAAATTCACGCGATCAGGCAATCCTGGAACGGATATACGCATGCCAGGTTGATAGGCTGTGCTGAGCGTGATTGTTCCATCGTTGTTGGAACTCAGCGCGTCCGCCGCATTCTTCACAAGGTTGAGGAAGAGTTGGATGAGTTGGTCGCGATTGCCGAAGAGTTCAGGAAGAGATGGATCGTAACGCAGATCAAAGTGAACATCGCGGGCAAAACTGGCCGTGGCCACTTGCCTAACGTGATCGAGAACAGTGTGAATATTAAGCGGCGTCGTTTTCAGCGGACGCACGTCTGAAAACAATTCCATCTGATCAACCAGGGCGCAGATCCTATCAGCTTCTCGCCGGATTAAAGTCGTGAGGGCGATGTCGTCCTCTCCGGCGCTTTGCGCCAGCAATTGCGCGGCGCCGCTGATTCCGGCAAGGGGGTTTTTGATCTCATGCGCCAATATGGCCGCCATGCCGCTTACGGTGCGCGCCGCGCCGCGTAGAGAGAGCTGCTGGCTCATCTTGTCTGAAAGCAAGCGTTCCTGAAATAAAATTAAGACAAATCCCGGCATATCCGAAACGGGCGCCGTAAGAACATTCACAGTGTGCTGACCGATGAGCGGCGTACTGATCTCAAGGCCGTGCTCTTGCATGGATGAGCCATGGCTGCGGGATTTATCCACTAAGGACAGAAGCGGACTGTCATAGGGAATCACGTCATCAATTTTTCTTTTGGTGAGGAGTTGGCTTCCCGTCGAGAAAAAATATTCGGCGGCGCCGTTGACGTAATAAATCTGGTTGTCGTCATCAACGCCTATGAGTGGCAGAGGCATTGATCCTAAAATTGATTCAGATATTGTTAAGCGCGTTTGCTGATTCATGGGGATCACGCCGCAATGACTGAAGGGGCGGCGCTTGTGTAAAGGGACTCCAGCGCGCTGAGAACGTCTTGAGGCTGCGTCATACGGCATATCCGTTTGCGCTCAAGGCTCACATCCCGATTTTCAAAAAATCCATTCCGGCCTGCAACATCAAGAGTTGCCGCCAAATGCT
>JAJFIM010000238.1 GCA_021774995.1 Alphaproteobacteria bacterium
CAAAATGGGGGTCGTAACAAACATGCTGGCGTTGGCGTTGGGGGGCGCCGCGTTTCTATTGGTTGAGATTCAGCCCCGGGTGGGGCTGGCCGCCATCTCAAGTCTGATTGTGGGCTATCTGCTCTTAGCGCCAATTCTCCATATGGAATTCTCGACTGAAGCGGATGACGCAACCTTTGTTTCGGCGCCAAATAGTTGGGCGCACCGCATTGAGGCGTGGTCTCAGGCCGCTCGGATCACGTTCGACGCCCCTATCAGAGGGCGTGGATTTGAAGGGGCGAGCCTCATCGGTTTTGGTCAGGAGCAAGACAGCGCTTTGACCCGGCAAGGTGTGATTGAGGCCCCTCATAATCTTTTTTTACGAGTCTGGCTTGAACTGGGTCTGGTGGGCGGTCTTTTGCTGATCGGGGTCCTCTTGGGCGTGATCAGCGCCATCTGGCGGCGCATAGATAATGGACTTGAAGCGGGCATAGCAACGGCGGCGCTGGTGAGTTTTTTGACTCTCTCCCTACTGAGCAATGGGGCCTGGAATTTATGGTGGATAGGCGCGGCGTGGTTGGCGGCCTTTACGGTGATTGTCTGCAAGCAATCAGGGGTGTATGAGTCCTCTTCTCAGCTTCTATCGGGGGCGTTTACGCGTGTTGGCGTTATGGCCCCGCAGATCACTTATACTGCTAAAGCGCCATAAAATAGCAGGCGCATCCCTTTATTTAAGCCTTCGGCCAGGGTGAGGCCAGTATCCTCATGAGTGATATCACGCAACAGAGCGCGGCGCCGAAACCTCAAATCCCCGGTTCGCAACGCGATGAGGCATCGCCCCGGGTCAGCGTGGTGGTGGTGTCCTATTTCACCGGCGGCGCGCTGGATCGGTGTCTTGCTTCCCTTCTTGCTCAAGACGTTATGCTTGAACTGATAATCGTGGACAATGGCAATCCCCCCGATGTGACGGCGGGTTTGATGAAAATGGCGCAGGCGAATCTGGACATTCAAGTGCTCTCCGGCCACGGAAATATTGGTTTCGCCAAGGGGTGCAACAAAGGCGCCCGGCTGGCGCGCAGCGGCATATTGCTTTTTTTAAATCCCGATTGTGAAGCGCCCCCCGGCGCGTTGCGCCAGTTGATAGATGAGGGCCGGCGTCATAAAACATCGTGGATGGTGGGTCCGCGTCTGGTGAATGAAGATGGCGGTGAGCAAAGGGGCGCGCGGCGGCAACTGCTCACCCCTTGGTCGGCGCTGGCGGAGGGGTTAAAGCTCTATCGCTTGGCGCCAAATCATCCCTCCATGGCGCGGGTAAACCAGCATCAAGAAGAGTTGCCGACTGAAGCGGCGCCCGTTCCGATGATCAGCGGCGCCTGTATGATGCTGCCCGCTGCAACCTATTGGGCGCTGGGCGGCATGGATGAAAAATACTTCCTTCATGTGGAGGATGTGGATTTTTGCTTTCGATTTCATAAAACCGGCGGTGTGGCTTACTTCGTTCCTCATGTCGCGATCCAGCATCATCAAGGGTCGAGCGCGGTCAGTTCACTTTTTGTTGAATGGCATAAGGCAAAAGGGTTTTGGCGCTATTTCTGGAAAAACTTTCGCGCCGACGCCTCCCCCCTCCTTTTGATCGCGGTGAGTGGCGCGGTGCTGGCGCAGTTAATTGGGCGCATGCTTGCGGCGCCGTTCAGGAACTAGACCACATTCACAAATCATAGAATCAAAGAATATGGTCTAGATTCTTGATTGGTCGCGCATTCGAACCCAAAAATCGCGTACACTTTTTGTGAATGCGCTCTACCCCTTGAGATAAGGCTCAGCGTTTGTAGAATGCCTGGAGGCGGCGTGCGCCGCCGCCCCCCGTGCCACGCATCGGTTCATGAAGCGAAAAGCCCTATGAAGGCGGGTGGCGGCTCTTCATGTTAGAAGCGTTGTATGTCGGCGGGACATGAAAGATTAAGACAGCGAGGAAACACTCATGAGGTATAAGCTTTTTGGCCGCAGCGGAATGCGGGTATCGGAACTTTGCTTAGGGACCATGACCTTTGGGGAAGAGACCGGTTTTGGCGCCGCGCGCGATGAGTGCAAGAAAGTCTTTGACGCCTTTCTGGAGGCTGGCGGTAATTTTATCGACACGGCCAATATGTATTCAAAAGGCACGTCCGAACGCATGCTCTCTGAGTTCATCGCCCCTGAGCGCGAGCGCCTGGTGCTGGCGACGAAATACGCCAATAATATGGTTTCGAATGATCCCAATTCCGGCGGCAACCACCGTAAAAATATGGTGCAGGCGCTGGACGCCAGCTTAAAGCGTCTCGATACGGATTACGTCGATGTCTATTGGGTCCATATCTGGGATTTTACAACGCCCATTGATGAAGTGATGCGGGCGCTGGATGATATGGTGCGCGCGGGCAAAGTGCTGCATGTGGGTGTTTCAAACACGCCGGCGTGGATTATTGCGGCGGCCAACACATTGGCGGCCGAGCGGGGGTGGACGCCTTTTTCCGCCATGCAATTGCATTACAATCTGGTGGAGCGCAGTATTGAGGCGGACTTTTTGTCCCTTGCGAAGATGCAAGACATGGCAGTCACGCCCTGGAGCCCCTTGGCCGGGGGGTTGTTGACCGGAAAGTTTAACCGCGATGTTGATGAAGAGGCCCGTAAGGGATCGCGCCTGGCCACTTCGCGCTGGGGACGCATCACGGATGCAAAACTCGATGTCGCCGAGAAAATCACTGAGATCGCAAAAGAGATTGGCCAAACTTCATCGCAAGTGGCGCTGAAATGGCTCTGCCAGAACAAAAAAGCCGTCGTCATTCCTATTATCGGCGCGCGCAATGAAAATCAATTAAAAGACAATCTTGGCTGCCTTGATTTTGAATTGGGGGACGATCATGTCAAAGCGCTTAATGAGGTAAGCGCCGTCAGCCATGGTTATCCGGCGAGCCTTCTGCTGAACCCTTACGCCGCCAAGATGATGCATGGCGAAGTGGCCGATAAGATCGATAATCACCACGATGTTCGGTAGGGATTTGTCCGGAGTTTGAAGTTTTCTGGGGCGGGGTCCCGCGCTCAGCGCTATTGGAGCGTGAAGCGGCGCTGTTCGACGAGAAAGTTCAACCAGGGCATGTCGACCAGGAAAAGCAGAAGAATAAAAACCGTCAGAAACGCAACATAGAGAATAAAATAGGTCTCTTTATAGAGTTGCTCAGGCTTCTGCGTGACCGAATCCGCGCGCATCCCGATTTTTAGATACCAAACAAAAAGCAGGGCCAGCAATGGAATGGCCAATAGGAATTCCACCCGGTATTTGATCAAAAATACGCCCAAAAAAAATGTGGACGACAACGCATAGAAAAAAGCTGAGAGCAATAGGCTCTCTTCGGAATAATACTTGAACGACCGGCGGTATTGCCCCGCCAAGCTTGGATCGCCGATAAAGCGGTATTCAGCATAACGCTTGACGGCCATCAAATAGGCGCCGCCCATCCAATAGGCCAGGAGGATGGAAGAGGGCGGCAAGGTGTTGTGGGAAATGATGGCCCAGCCAAGCAAAAAGCGCAGCGGATTGTTGATGGATTCAGACAGGACATCCAGATATTTGATGTCTTTGGTGCGGATAAGGTGAATATTGTAAATTGCCCCCATGATGAGGAGGGCCGCGGCGAAAATAAAAAATTGAACTGACAGAAGTGAAGATAGCGCCAGTCCGGCCGCGGCGAATGCTAGCCATTGGACGCTCACCAGAGATCCGCGAATGCTTCCTCTGGCCGAGGGACGGTTTTTTTTGACAGGGTGGTGTCGATCAAAATCAGCGTCAAACCATTCATTGATGGTGTAATTGGCCGATGAAAGAAAACACGCAGCCGCGATCCCTGTGAGGAGCGATATCATGGTGGTCGATGACAGGGGAGCGTTACTCAGCACGGCCGCCAGAGCGACGCCGGGGAGCATGAAAATATTTTTAAACCAATGATCCGGGCGTGAGATGGAAAGATAATCGCCAAGAGTTGCTTTTGGCGGCGGTGCGGTATGTGCGCCCTCAGATGCCACTCTTATTTCCTATAACGAATGGGCCCACGAATCAGTTAGCTACACGCAACATAAGGTGTTTCCCTTTGAGGGAGAAGGGTGGCGGGCTGTTTTTTCCAAGTCTTATCATAGTCTTGGAGAAGAGTTGGATTAACGCCGTTTGAACCAATAGGTGGCTTGGGCCATGGTCGGGCCGATGATGAAGGGCAGGCCGGTTCTCACCATGCGGTGAAAATCATATTCTTGAAGCTCCGGCGCAAAAATATTTTGAATGTCCCGCCGCGCAACGCGCCGGGGGCCGATGGGGCGCACATCAAAAAAGCCTTGCCGTTCCCAATGCACCAGCACGAATATTCCTTCGGGGGCAAGCCACTCTAATATTTTCTCACGGTAGGGCTTGATGGAGGCGCGCGGCATATTGTGCAGCACGCCTGCGTCGAGCACCAGGTCAAAGCGTTGGCCCGGTTCCCATGTCAGGATGTCGGCTTGCTCTTGGTTAAGGGTCACGTCGGCCTCGATGGCGCGTTTCTTTGTCATGTCCATCGCCTGGGGGACAAAATCAATCGCCGTGACGTTCCAGCCCTTGCCCGCCAGAAAAACGGAATCAACGCCGGACCCGCAGCCGATATCAAGGGCGCGGCCGGGCTTGTCCCGCTTTTCAATGATGTCACCCAGGAAATGGGTTGGCGTCGTGTGATTCCACGGCAGGCGACCCGCCTGGCCCGCTTTGTCGTAGATATTTTCAAAGCGCTTGATCGTTCTGGTGTTCATGGTGTGTAGTATCTGTCATCACGCGCCCGATAGGCAATAGGTTTTACGATATGAAAGTTTTTTCATGACAATAACACGCCATTTTGCGCCACTTGAATTTGGACAGATCCATTACCGCAGGGCGGGTGAGGGGCCGGCGCTCGTGCTGCTGCACCAAAGCCCGTCTTCTTCCGAAGAGCTGATCCCGATGATGCGCGCTTTGGCTGGTGATTTTACCGTCATTGCGCCTGATAATCCGGGATTTGGCTTGTCTGACCCCTTGCCGCGGGAGCGGCCTGAAATTGAGGATTTTGCCGCCGCTCTCGCGCAATTTTTCGGCGCCCTGGGTCTGGAGCGCCCGTGCGTTTATGGCTTTCACACCGGCGCGATGATCGCGGCCGGGTTGGCGCATAAATTTCCCGCCCGCACAGCCGCAGCGCTGATGGATGGGTATGTGATTTTGAGTCGGCAAGAAAAAGAAGACAAGCTTGCGCATTATTTCGATCCCCCCTTTGTTCCGCAGGCGGATGGAACGCATATGGCGTGGCTTTGGAGCCGGTTTCGCGATCAGTCTATTTTTTATCCCTGGTACAAAAAAGAAAAAGCGGCGCGCATGACGTATAATGTCTCGCCGCCGGAAAAAGTGCAAAACTATGTCATGGGATTTTTGCGGGCGGGCGCGCCGGGGGTGCGCGGCTATAGGTCCGCCTTCACCTATGACGCCGCCACGGCGGTACAGGAATTTGAGCCGCCTTGTTTTATTATGGCTGAAGAGCATGATCCGGTGGCGGGGTACCTGAAGCGCCTGCCCGCCGATCTGCCTGCAAACGTGCATGTGATCCGGTTTTTCGGATCTGAGACGCGCGTTCGCAAAGTGCGGGAGATCGTCTTGGCGCATAGCGGCGCCGCGCTCGGCCCTCCCTCCCCGCCGGTTCAACAACCCGGTAACGCTCCAACATGGCGCGAGACCCGGGGGCCTGCTGGCCGGGAACTGGTGGTCCGGCGCTCTGTCTGTGAGGGGAAAGAGCGCCCGGTGCTTTTTATTCACGGGGCCGGCGGCTCGTCGCGTGTCTTTGACGACCTTGCGCCCGGGTTTGCCGGCCGAAGAGACGTGTTGATCCCCGATCTTCCCGGGCACGGCGACACGGGCGCGTTTGACGGCGCCGATATTTCAGTGACGGGCGCAGTGGGCGCCTTGGTTCATGTTCTGCGCGATCTGAATGTGGCGTCCGTTGATATTGTGGCGCGTGAAGGCGCCGGCCAGATCGCACTTGCCTTAGCCCGCGATCAGCCTGATCTGGTGAACAAAGTGGCGGTGCTTGATCTGTGGGATTTTGACGATGACGCGCGCGCGGCCTTAGCTGAAAACCTTGCGCCGCCGTTAACGCCGCTCTGGTATGGCGGGCATCTCCTGGAAGCCTGGGTCTTGGCGCGCGACGCTGAGCTGTTCTGGCCGTGGTATGAACCCACAATTGCCAATGAAATTGCGCGAGAGCCGGACCTGGACCCCCAGGCGCTTCAGGCGCGCGCCGTGGATTTATTGAAAGCGGCGCCGCACCACAGAACGCTCACGCAGTCAATCTTCGATATGGATGTGCGCAGCGCGCTTGGTCAGATGACCCAGCCTTTGTTGTTGTGTGCGGAGGAGGGAAGTCCGCATTTCGATCGTACACGGAAGGCTTGTCTCATCGCGCCCACAGGCCGGTTCGAAACCTTGCCCGGCGCCTGCGCGGATTGGGCTGCGAAGGTTTTGGAGTTTTTTGATGACGGTTCTGGAAAATAGAAAGAGACGCTTCATAGAAGCAAAATATTTTCAATGTTATTCCGCGGCTTGACTGCGGAATCCACTTCGCACGGCGCAAGACCTATGGACTCCGCGCTCAAGCCGCGGAGTGACAGAAGGTACAGGCGTACAGGCCGCCTCTACTCCGCCGCCTGCACCGTGCCTTTGCGGAACCAGTTGAGGAACACCGGCGTTTTGGGGGGCTCAAGGCCGGTTTCTTCCTTGCAGCGGCTTTTAAGCTCTTCGATTGTGCCGCCGCGATTGAACAATTGAATTTCAGGCCTGTCCGCCGCCATTTTTTCACGCAAGGCCGTGGTTGCGGCCTCGTTGACGCTCACATCATCATTCAGGACAACGCCGTAGCGCTTGGCGCCCTCGACCGTGACCAGGCCGCGATCAACGTCCAGCGCAACTTTTTCGGCGGGCCGCGTCAGGGGGTCGCCCCAGCCGCCGCCGCCCCATGTGTCATAGTAAAGCAGATCGCCTTCTTCCACATGGATGTTGTCGCATTTGGCGGGCAGGATTTCCCGGCTGCCATCGTTCCGCACCATGATTTTGGTGCCGCGCCCGCCGGGCTCGCCGCCGCTCACCCCCCAGGGGTAGGTCAGCCAGCGGTCGTCATGGATGGAAATATCACCCGTTTCCAGAAAGCGATAGGCGGTGCGAATGCCGTTGCCGCCGCGATTAAAGCCAGCGCCGCCGGTGTCGGCAATGGTTTCATAGCGCTCAATGCGAAGGGGAAAATAGGATTCGATAAATTCATTGGGCACATTGGTAAAGCCCGGCCACATCGAATGTCCATCAGGTCCATCGCCCAAGGGTCGTCCGGGAACGCCGCCAAATCCAATTTGAAAAAGTTGATACCATTCCCCGTGGCGATCATGGCCGGAACACATCAGATGCGGACTGTCGGAAAAACCGGCGGCGCACAACAGATCAGGCGCCCCTTGGCCTAGCAGCGCGCCAATGAGATCAAAGATCCGGCCCAGCGCATGCGTCCGGCATGACAAAGCGGCCGGGCGTTTGGGTTTCAAAAGCGTGCCTTCGGGGATGCGCACTTCCATCAGGTCGTAAAACCCGTCATTGAAAAGGATTTGCGGATCGAATGCCGAGATCATGTACGTCCCGACAAACATTTTGAACATTTCTTCATTGAGCAGAAAGTTCACCGAACCGATGGATTGCGGGTCCGTGCCTTCAAAGTCGAAGATCACTTTCTCGCCTTCGCGCCACATGGCGCAGGTCATTTTGTAAGGCCCCATGCCCATGCCGTCATCGCACAGATAGTCTTCAAAAGATTGCTTTTCTTCCGACACCATGGTGTTGATGAGGTGGCTCATGGCGCGTTTGTTGCGCTCAAGCAGTTCTTCCATCGCGGAAAAGAAAACGTCATCGCCAAAACGCTCCGACAGTTCGATGCAGCGGCGTTCGGCCATGGTGCACGAGGCGATGATGGCGTGAAAGTCAGATTTGTTCCATTCCGGCACCCGCGTGTTGTTAAGCAGGATCGCCAGGATCTCTTCTTGCAGTTCGCCTTTTTTGTAAATTTTGGTGGGCGGCAGGGCGATGCCTTCTTCAAAAATTTGCCGCGCATCGGTGGGCAGCGAGCCCGGCACTTTGCCGCCGATATCGGTCATGTGGCCGAACATGCAGCCCCAGGCGATCAGGCGTCCATCCCGGAAGATCGGTTTGATGAGAAGCCAGTCATTGCAATGGCTCACCGCGCCGTTGCACGAATAGGGATCGTTGATGAAAATAACATCGCCTTCTTCCAGCGTGCCGTGATAGCCCGCTTTGAAGCCGTGCAGGAAAGAGCCGAACTGACCGACCACCATTTTGCCTTCAGGGTTGGCGATCATCGGAAAGGCGTCGTGCTGTTCGCGAATGCCCGGCGACATAGCCGTGCGGAACAAAGTGACGTCCATTTCCTGGCGCGCGTTGCGCAAGGCGTTTTCAATGATGTCGAGCGTAATGGGATCGACGTCAACGCGTTTCAGCGGCGTCTTGTTGGTTTCTATAATTTGTGCAGGCATTGGTCTCGTCTCCCTAATTCATGTCCGTTGGGCGTATCAGGATGTTGCCAATGGCATCCACTTCGCCGGTATGACCCGGCAGGATCACGGTGGTTGAATCCATTTCCATAATCACGGCGGGGCCGGCGACTTTATTGCCCGCTTTGAGTTTTGAGCGATCATAAAGCTTGGCGCTGTGATCTTTTCCTTCATGATAGAGGGAGTGGTCACTGACAAAAGCGTCTGATGGATCTGAATCTGTTGCGGGGATTTTATTGGCCGCCACATTGGTTTCCGGCCCAAAAATAATAGCGCGTAAATTGACGACTTCTTTCTCCGCCGTCAGGGCGAAGGTAAAGAGTTGTTTGTGCAAGGCGTCAAACTTATCGCCTATGGTTTTGAAACCGTCGTTTCTCAGGTCTTCAAGACTGGTTTCTAAGGTGAGCGATAATCCTTGGCCCCGATAGCGCAGGTCAACCTGAAAGGTTTTGTCGGCGATCACTTGGTCTTTGTGGCCGCCCGCCTGCATGGCTTCCGTTGCCGTTTTTTCCAGCGCCTTCAATTCCTTTGTGACATCTTCAGGCGAGGTGTTGGCGAAGGTCCGGATGAAAGTTTTAGACGCTTCATCGCGGATGCGCGTCGTGGCGTCGCCATAGGCGCACAGAACGCCGGGGCCGGGGGGAATGATCACCGGCCAGGATTGCATCAGCGCGCCGATGGCGTTGGCGTGCAGCGGCCCCGCGCCGCCAAAGCCGATCAGGGCAAAGTCACGCGGATCATAGCCCTTTTCGATGGAGACGAGACGGCACGCGCCGAACATGTTTTCATTGACGATCTTGATAATGCCTTCCGCCGCATCTTTGAGCGACAGGCCGAGCGCGTCGGCTGTTTGTTGAACCGCTTTTTCAGCCATCTCCTTGCTGATCTGCATGTCGCCGCCAAGTTTTTGTTCGGCGGGTAAATAACCCAGAACCACATTGGCGTCGGTGACGGTCGGCGCTTCGCCGCCTTTCATATAAGCGGCCGGGCCAGGGTTGGCGCCGGCGCTTTCCGGACCGACGCGCAGGGCTTTGGTGAGATCAGGGACATGGGCAATGGAGCCGCCGCCGGCGCCCACCGTGCGCACGTCAACGGAAGAGGCGCGCACGGTGACGTCATGAACCGTCGTTTCGCGGCGGGTGAGGGCTTCGCCTTTTTCCACAAGGCAGACATCGGTTGACGTGCCGCCCATGTCAAAGGTGATAAGGTCTTTGTAACCGGCTTTGTCCGCAATCCACAGCGCGCCCGACACGCCGCCCGCGGGGCCGCTCATCAGCAAATTGACGGGATATTCGGCGGCCGCATCGGCGGTGGACAGGCCGCCGTCGGAGCGCAGGATGTCGAGGCTGGTTTCCCCAACGCGCTTGTTAATTTCCGCTTTAAGATTCGTGACATATGTTTCCACCCGGGGGCGCACATATGAGTTCGCCACGGTGGTGATGGTGCGTTCATATTCCTGCATTTCCGGAATGACGTCCGATGAGATCGAAACGGGGATGCCGGGAAGAACCTCTTCGGCGATTTCCTTAAGGCGTTTTTCGTGCGCCGGATTTGCAAAAGAATTGATGAGTGAAATTGTTAGCGCTTCGATGTTGCGATCTTTGAGTTTGGCGATCTCCGCATAGGCTTTGTCTTCATCGATTGGCCGAACAACCTCGCCTTTGGCGCCCATGCGCTCGGGCACTTCCACGGTCAATTCCAGCGGCGCCAGATTGTCGGATTTATTGTAGAAAATCCAGCCGCCCAGACCGCCCGGAACGTAAGAGCGCGCGATTTGCAACACGTCGCGATAACCATCCGTTGTCACCAGGCCGACCTTGGCGCCTGTCCCGGTGAGGATGGTGTTGGTGGCGACCGTCGTGCCATGCATGACGCTGGTAATGTTCTGAGGATCGACGCCTGCGGTTGAGCAGACTTTTTCCAAACCGTTGAGCACGCCGACGGAGGAGTCTTCGGGTGTGGAGGGAACTTTTGCCGTATGAGTATTGCCGGTGGATTCGTCGATCAGCAGAAGATCCGTGAAGGTTCCTCCGACATCGACCCCTAGACGATATGACATGTGATCGCTTCCCTTTAAGTGTCCAGTGTTTGCGCGGTCTGTGCAGCAACGAAACAGAT
>JAJFIM010000239.1 GCA_021774995.1 Alphaproteobacteria bacterium
GCCGTTCTGTTTGGCGATTTTTCCGGACTTCATCACAAAGTCCACCTTGTGAAGGGCCGTGATGTCCTGCAAAGGATTGCCGGTCACGGCGATAATATCCGCCAGTTTGCCCGGCGCGATCGACCCTATGTCGTCTTCAAGTCCAAAGAGCTGGGCGTCCGACATGGTGGCGGCGGTGATGGCGTCCATTTCCGACATGCCGAATTTTATCATCTGGTCAAACTCTTGAGCGTTCTGGCCATGGGTAAACATCCCGGCGTCGGTGCCAAACGCAATTTTAACGCCTGCGGCCGCGGCCCGCTCAAAAGCTTTGTGTTTGTTGCGCTCGACCACAGAGGGCAAAAAATCAAGCCCCGGCGCCGGCGGCATATAGACCGTTAATGTGGGAACCAGCCACACGCCCCGGGCCTCCATCATGCCTATGCCTTCGTCATCCAGAAGGATGCCGTGTTCAATGGAATCGGCGCCGGCGCGCACGGCGTCCTTAATGGCGTCCGGGTCATAGGCGTGTGTCGTCACTTTCAGGCCCAATTGATGCGCCGCGTCCACAATGGCTTTCATTTCGTCAAAGAACATTTGTTGCGCCAGCCCGGTCTGTGAACTGAACCCGCCTGTGGACATATATTTGATGACGTCCGCGCCCAGTTTGCGCTGCGCACGCACGGCGCGGCGGCATTCATCGGCGCCGTCGCACACGCCCAGCGCCGCGCGTTCGGCACTATCGGCGTTGGCGGTGGGGTCGCCGTGACCTCCGGTGACCGAGAGCGGCGCGCCGGCGGCGAGGATGCGCGGGCCCACCATCCGCCCTGCATTGATGGCGTCGCGCAGCGCAAAGACGGATTGATCGTCCGATCCCAGATCGCGCACGGTGGTAAAGCCGGCGGCGAGCGTCAATTGCGCATTCACAATGGCGTTAAACGCAAAATCGGCGGGCATGCCGCCGGCCCGCCCCGGCCCGCGCCGCTGCTGCTGGGAAGGCTGGGTCATCAAATGGACATGCGCATCCATCAGGCCCGGCAAAACGAAGCGATCCGACAAATCCACAATTTTCACTCGATCGCCCGTCTTTATCGTGAAGGCGGCTTTGCTTAAAAACCCTAGTTGAATTCTGACAATGCGCTCATTTTTCACAATGATGCTGGACTGGCCCGCCGGCGCCGCGCCCGGCATAGCCAGTAACGCGCCCGCATGGATAATTGTATATGTATCCGCAGATTGCGCCGACGCCGCATTTGTCAGGGCAAGGACGAGGGCTGAGAGCGCCGAAAAAAGAGTGCGCGCGCCGCTTCTCACTCCGCTTGCTCCCGGAAGGGGGGATACGTGAATGGCGCCGCCATGACGCCATCCTGTTTGGCGATCCTCCCGGACTTCATCACAAAGTCCACCTTGTGAAGGGCCGTGATGTTTTCCAAAGGATTGCCTGTCACGGCGATGATGTCCGCCAGTTTGCCCGGCGCGATCGACCCTATGTCGTCTTCAAGTCCAAAGAGCTGGGCGTCCGACACGGTTGCGGCGTAAATGGCGTCCATTTCCGACATGCCGAATTTTATCATGAGATCAAATTCTTTGGCGTTTTGGGCGTGCGTGAAAGTTCCGGCGTCAGTGCCGAAGGCTATCTTGACGCCTGCGGCGGCGGCCCGTTCAAAGGCTTTGTATTTATTGCGCAATGCGACGGAGGGCGCGTTTTTGATACCGAAAATCGGCGGCGGCATGCTCGCCGATAATGTAGGCACCAGCCAAACGCCTTGGGCTTTCATCATTTGCACGCCTTCATCGTCAAGAAGAAAACCATGTTCGATGGAATCGACGCCCGCGCGAATGGCGTCCTTGATGGCGTCCGGGTCATAGGCGTGGGTTGTGACTTTCATGTCCAGCTGATGCGCCGCATCGACGATGGCCTTCATTTCTTCCAAAAACATCTGCTGCGCAAGCCCGGTCTGCGAACTGAAACCGCCGGTGGACATATATTTGATCACGTCCGCGCCTAGCTTGTGCTGCGTGCGCACGGCGCGGCGGCACTCCTGCGGTCCGTCGCACACACCCAACCGCATGCGTTCCGCCAGATCCGCATTGGCGGTTGGATCGCCGTGCCCTCCGGTCACCGAGAGGTTTGATCCGGCGGCGAGGATGCGCGGGCCTATCATGCGCCCGGCATTGATCGCGTCGCGCACCGCAAAGACGGACTGATCGTCCGACCCCAGATCGCGCACGGTGGTAAAACCCGCACTCAAAGTTCGCTGGGCGTAAAGCACGGCGTTAAACGCAAAATCGGCGGGCATGCCGCCGGCCCGGCCCGGCCCGCGCCGTCGTCGCAGCGAGGGCTGGTTTCTCAAGTGAACATGCGCATCCATCAGGCCCGGCAAGACAAACCGATCCGATAAATCCACAATTTGAAGGGTGTCGCCTGCCTTCATCGGGAAAGCGGCTTTGCTCAAGAACCCTTTCTGAATACTGACAATGCGCTCGTTCTTCACAATGATGCTGGACTGGTCCGCCGGCGCCGCGCCCGGCATAGCCAGTAAGGCGCCCGCATGGATGATTGTATAATTATCCACAGGGTCTGCGTTTTGCCTGTTGGGGGAAGGTTGCGCCGCTGTTTCGTTCGTTAGAATAAGGACGAAAGCCGTGATCACGATCACTGAGCTCAGAAATATCTTTTTCCATTCCGCCGGGACGTGTGAAAGCATGGTTGCGTGAAACCTTATTGTTTGAGAAGGTCGAAGGTCTTCAAGAAGTGTGCATGAAAGTTTGGCGCAGGTCACTTAGGTTTTTAACCCCTGCCCTGATCATAACGAACTTGGTTCAGTCTGTGAATTTAAGGGAATTAATCTCTTGATTGACGCGAACAAGGCTTCTCGTTCTAATTTTGCCTATGGGTTTCCGGCGCGATAGGTTTTTTTTCTTAAACAGTGCTGTTACAGTCGGTCGCTAGAATTTGAATTTGCTGTCACCTAGGAGGGAATTTTCATGTCATCCAGCACGATCTCATTTGAAGAGCGCTTTGCTTCAACCCAAAAGGCGCCGGTCGCAAAAGCGGCCCTATTGGGCTTAGGCCTTGCCGTATTCGCGAATTTCTCCGCGGCCTGGGCGCATGGAGATGAAGAGCATAGCGCACCCGCTCAAGCCGCTCTTACCGAGGCGGAATTAAGCGTTGTCGATGCTTTGAATCATTACGCCGCGTCGGTTCAAGCCAAGGATATGGACGCGATAGAGAAATACGTCGTCACCGATGACAGTTTTAGCTCAATCGAAGGCACCTTTGTGGACCAGGGATGGGCCAGCTATAAAGACCATCTCGGCCCTGAAATGGCGATGTTTCAAGATCCCACTTACAGCTTTTCCGACATAAAGCCGCGCGTCATGGGCGACATGGCCTATGCCCGCATGGGATATAATATGAGCTTGACCATCCTCAGCGATCAATTTGAAGGCGGCAAACACTTTATCGAAACCAAGGGCATGGCGACCATGGTGCTGGCAAATGATGACGGCGCCTGGAAAATTCAGCATATGCACACTGTCGCCGAACGCGCGCGTGACGAAGCGGCCACCGAGGAAAACCCCCATTAAGGCTTAAGAGTAGAACTCCCTCGATCTTGGTCATCGGCAATGGCCTCACGCGGCGCCCGCGGCGCGATGCGTGAGGTCAAATTTGCCCATAACGCGCGGGCTTATAACTTCATTTAAGCCGGGTTTAAGGAGAGGGCGGGAAACTCCCGTTCATCTGGATCAGTGTGAGCGAGACTTAAAAATGCTTCTCAATCAATGGTATGTGTTGGCGAATTGCGATGAGGTGACGTCTGCGCCTAAAAGAGTGCACGCGTTGGGGCAGGATTTTGTCCTCTTTCGCGATGCTGAGGGCGCCGCTCATTGCTTAAGCGATACCTGTGTTCATAAAGGCGCATCATTAAGCTGTGGAAAAGTGGTTGATGGTTCCGTTGAGTGCCCTTATCACGGGTGGCGGTTTGACGGAAGCGGCGCCTGCGTGAAGATCCCGTCACTGATTGAAGGCAAAAAAATACCCAAACGCGCCCGCGTAGATTCCTATCCCGTCCAAGAACAATGGGGTTGGATATGGGCGTTTCTGGGCGACGCCGCTGAAGCAGAGCGCCCGCCGCTGCCTGATTTTTATCCTGAATATGAAGAACAATCCGGGGAGTGGCGGTTTGCGCGGGGCCGGGCGCAATTCGATTGCAATTGGGTCCGGGCTTTGGAAAACGGCGTTGATCGTGCTCACGCCGTTTTCGTTCATACTGATTTTGGCAACCCGGATAGTCCGGAAGTTGAAGATTACGAAGTAGATGACAGCAATAACCGTATTTATGGCGCCGGCAGCGGTAAACCGTTAAACAAGCGCGGCGCTTGGCGCGACGCCATTCCCGACGCGCGCGAAGAGAGAGAAGTTGAAGTTCAGATTTTTGTGCCCGCCCCCTGCATTCGCATTCAGATGCATATGCAAAAAAACATGTCTCAAATAATTGTGACTGCCTATACGCCAATCGAAGAAGGCAAGACGCAGCTCAATTTCATTCAGGCCAGAAATTTTCTCACCGATGAAAAATTCGATGAGGATTCATTGAAGCGCGTTTATTTTGTTATCGAGGAAGATGCGATTATCCTAAAACATCTCAAACCGGCCCGGGTGCCTCCAAGCCTTGCCGATGAGCTTTTGCTGTCTTCGGATCATCATGGAACGGTCTTTCGTCAGAAAATCAAAGAACTTGAAGCAAAGGGTCTGGCAATCGACGCCGATCAGCAGAGCCGGGACACTGAGTGCGTCCGGGTTATCCCTTCGCCTCTCCGCAAAGAAGATCCGAGCAATTGGGTGTTTAAGTCCGTTCCCATGCGGGAGGCGAGATAACAAATCCGGCCGGGAGCGTTCTTGACTCTTGGCGTTGAATTTATATTTAAGTTGGTAAAGAAAGGAATCAAAATGAACAGTCATGCGCGTATTTTGTTTGACAGTGTTAAGAGGCGCTTACCAGTCATAGCTTTTGCCGGGGCGCTGGCGTTCGGATTAGCCGCATGCGGTGAGGAAGAGGCGGCCCAAGAAGATGCGAGCGCGCCAGAACAAGATATGTCGCAAATGGATATGTCGGACGCGCAAGATCATGACATGTCAAATATGCCTGCCGGTATGGATATGTCGAAGGGTGATCATGACATGGCGAATATGCCCGCCGGTATGGACATGGGCGATATGGACATGTCGGAGATGATGACTGATGAAAAATACGCAACGCTAAGAGACAGAGTCCCTAATTACCGCGAATATACGGACGAACAGATTCTTCTCGAAATGCAAATGATGCAGGGTGATGACTGGCGTTATTTAAGCGCTGACGCCAAAACCGGTAAAACGGGCGTTCTTGTGCTCATTCATGGATTTGGTCCCACGGGAGACCGCATCATGAGTGAGGCGGTCGAGCCGCTGGGGAAAATTTTCCCGACGGCGATGGCGGCGGGGATGTCAATGATGAGCTCGGGTCATATCCAGGCGTCGATTGACAAATTAACAGCGGCAGGCGCCGAGACCATTATAGTGGTTCCTTTGGCCTCAACCGAATACAATTCCCTCGTCTATCAATGGGAGCATGTGTTCAGCAAACGCGAACATGGTTCATTCCTCGACGTGCCTCAGATTAAGACCGACGCCAAACTAATTTTTGTGACCCCTATTGAGGACCATCCATTGGCGCATGAGATTTTGCTTGATCACGCCAAAGAATTGAGCGTGGATCCTGCAAACGAACTTGTCATTATTGTTGCCCATGGACCGCACTGGGAGGAAGAGAACAAGAAAAACCTGGAAATTCTTGGAAATCTTGCCCAGCGCATAAAAGATATTGGTGGGTTCAGTGATGTCAAAGCGCTTACATTGCAGGATGATGCGCCCAGCGCGGTTCGAGCCGCTAATGTTGAGCGCTTGCGGGCGATGGTAAGCCAAGCCGATGATGCGGGAAAAGACGTTATTATTGTCACCAATTTGTTGTCGGCGCGCAGCATTCAATGGAAGATCGAAAAGGATCTTGCTGGGCTTGATTATAAATTCAGCGTAAAAGGCATTTCCGAGCACCCCAACTTTGCGGTTTGGTTGCGTGAGGAAGT
>JAJFIM010000240.1 GCA_021774995.1 Alphaproteobacteria bacterium
GTCGTCGTCCTCATATTCATAATCATCGTCATCATCATTGTCGCCAAAATCAATATCGCCCTGCGTGGCTTTATCCGGCCTGGGGGTTTGTGCGGCGCGTGATTGATCGCGTCTGCCAATATCTTTTGCCAGACCAGTCAGATCAATAAACTCATCGGCTTGGCGGCGCAATTCATCGGCAACCATCGGCGGAGAAGAGCGCGTGGTTGAAACAACAGAGACCCGGCACCCTTTGCGCTGCACCGCTTCGACAAGGCGGCGAAAATCGCCGTCTCCGGAAAACAAGACGATATGATCGAGATGCTCAGCCATTTCCAACACGTCAATGGCCAACTCAATGTCCATATTTCCTTTAATTTTGCGGCGCCCGCTGGCGTCCGTGAATTCTTTGGTCGGCTTGGTCACGATGGTGAAGCCATTATAGTCGAGCCAATCGACGAGCGGGCGCAATGGGGAGTAATCATTTTCATCCAGCATGGCCGTATAGTAGTAAGCGCGAACTAGGCGGCCATGCTTTTTAAAAAAACCAAGGAGTTTTTTGTAATCAATATCAAATTCAAGCGCACGCGCAGAGGCGTACAGATTAGATCCATCTATAAAGAGGCCAATGCGTTCATTGGATTGTATGGTCATTATTATTAAAATCCTTTTTATTGACGGGTCGGGTACACTACACGGCTTGGCCGCCACACCTCTTTATGTGTGTTCATTTCCTCAGTTGTGAAATCACATTATTGTGCGGTGTTTCGGAATGCGAAAAAGTAACTTAAGGTTTATATCCGGGCGCAATTTCCATCATGGCCATAAGCCGGCGGCAAATTATGAGAGTATGCAATTGGGTATCTACATCGGACTTGGCGCAAACCTGAACAGTCACTTTGGATCTCCAAAGCAGACATTGGAAGCTGCGCTAGATAGGCTGGAATTGCAAGGGGTCATAATAGTTGCGCGGTCGCGCTGGCACCAAAGCGTGGCTATTCCTGATTGCAAAGAACCCGACTATACCAATGGCGTTATATCTGTTGAAACAACATTGACCGCTAAACGCCTCCTCAGCGTTTTACATGATATTGAGAGAGAGTTTGGACGCACGCGCCGCAAGCGGTGGGAATCGCGGATGATAGATTTGGACTTGCTCGATTTCCGGGGGATGCGTCAACGCGCAGAGAGCGAGCAATCCGGGTTGGAGTTGCCCCACCCGCGACTCCAGGAGCGCGCCTTTGTCCTCTTGCCGTTGCGCGACATTGCCCCTCAGTGGCGCCATCCCGTCACCGGTCAATCGCTGGACAACTTGATCGCCGCCTTGCCGGAGCGGGGCAATGCTTGGCCTTTGCGCCCATGATCGGTGCTTTTTTAAGCCCCTCATCGCGTAAATCCCTTGCTTTTCTGCCCCCGACGCCATAGATACTAGGCAAATTCCCTGAATTTGGAGTGTTGCCTATGGCTCGCGTCACCGTTGAAGATTGTGTAGATAAAGTCCCGAACCGCTTTGATCTGGTTCTATTGGCGGCGCATCGGGCGCGGGCGATTGCCGCGGGCGAAGGCCTTACCATTGACCGCGATAACGACAAAAATCCAGTAGTGGCGCTGCGGGAGATCGCAGAGGAAACCGTGGGCGTTGAAGACACGCGTGAAAAACTTATCGCCTCTCTGCAGAAATATGTTGAAGTGGATGAGCCGGAAGACGAAGAATTGGCGCTTTTGTCGAAACCGGACGCTCCCGAGGAGGAGACCCTCTCGGAGCAAGATCTGATGCGGGCTCTCCAGACCGAATCGGAAGTGCGCCGCACGGAAGGCGCCCGTCAAGTGGCGCGGGAGCGCAGTACGGAGAGCTTTGAGTAGTTCGGAAACAAAATTCTGTTTTATTCGTCATCAATTGAGAACGGTTGATCTTGAGCGACTGACGCGCTTATCCTTTGCCCATAACCCTTTATGGCGCTGTTTGGGCGGTGCGACGGCCCTAAAACGACACGCCATGGCGAGGTTGGGGCATGTTGCGGCAATATGAACTCGTTGATCTTGTTAAATCCTATGATCCGGCGGCGGATGAGGATCTGCTAAACCGCGCTTATGTGTTTACGATGAAGGCGCATGGAAACCAGACGCGTCTGTCTGGCGACCCCTATTTTTCCCATCCCATTGAAGTCGCCGGCATCCTCACCCAGCTTAAACTGGACGCCCAGACCATCGTCACGGCGCTGCTGCACGATACGGTTGAAGATACGGAAACAACTTATGAAGATATAAACTATCATTTCGGCAGTGAAATCGCCGATCTTGTCGAAGGCGTGACCAAGCTCTCCAATATTCATTTTTCCGACAAGCAAGCCAAACAAGCGGAAAATTTCCGGAAATTTTTTCTGGCGACGTCAAAAGACGTGCGTGTTCTGCTGGTGAAATTGGCGGACCGCTTGCACAATATGCGCACGATTATTCACCACCCTAACGAGGTGAAGCGCCGCGCGATCGCGCAAGAAACCATGGAGATCTACGCGCCGCTCGCGGGACGCATCGGGATGCAGGGGTTTCGCGATGAATTTGAAGACCGTTCGTTTATGGTTCTCAACGCCGATGCGCGCGAATCCGTCGTTAACCGTTTGAACTTCCTGCAACGGCAAAGCGGCGACAGCACACAGCGCATTAAAGACGTCATCCAGAGCAGACTGGCCGAAGAGGACATTCACGCAATGGTGTATGGGCGCTTTAAGCGGCCCTATTCGGTGTGGTGCAAGATGGAGCGCAAAGCCATCTCATTTGAGCAACTCTCCGACATCATAGGTTTTCGCGTGATTGTGGATTCGCAATCAGA
>JAJFIM010000025.1 GCA_021774995.1 Alphaproteobacteria bacterium
GCGACACGCCGCTTGTCTGCGCGATGGTGCGTGAGCCCACCGGCTCGCCCGTTTCCAGATATCTGTCGACAATCTGCCGAAATATGGCGCGCGAGCGTTGGTCTATGTCGCTTAAGGGCAAGGGCGGTTGCCGGGGCAAAGCGGGTCTCCTTATCGGCGGCGCGCGGTTCGCGTCCGCCTCAAGCTTATCATAAAATGGCGCCTAGACTGAATGGGGGCCGGGGTTTACATAAACGTTCACAGTAAATCAGAAAAGAGTTAGTGAGAGGAAAATCTATGCGTCCTTCCGGCAGGCAACCAGATGATCTGCGTTCCGTATCTTTTGAGCCCCATTTCACCAAACACGCCGAAGGGGCGTGCCTGGTGCGCTTTGGCGACACCCATGTGCTGTGCACCGCCAGCTTGGAAGACCGGGTGCCGCCTTTTTTGCGCAATAGCGGGCAAGGGTGGGTGACGGCCGAATACGGCATGCTGCCGCGCTCCACGGGCTCGCGCATGCGCCGGGAGGCGGCGGCGGGCAAACAATCGGGCCGGACCCAGGAAATTCAGCGCTTGATCGGGCGGTCCCTGCGCTCAGTTGTGGATATGAGCGGCTTTGGCGAGCGGCAAATCACCTTGGATTGCGATGTTATACAGGCAGACGGCGGCACGCGCACGGCGGCGATCACCGGGGCGTGGGTGGCGCTGCATTTGTGTTTTGACCATATGCAATCGGCGGGCATGATCGCCAAGACGCCGTTAAAGACCCAGGTGGCCGCCATTTCGTGCGGGATCTATAAGGGCGCGCCGGTATTGGATCTCGACTATGCGGAGGATTCAGCGGCCGATACGGACGCCAATTTCGTTATGACCAATGACGGCGGCATCGTTGAGATTCAGGGCACGGCGGAAGGCGCGCCTTTTTCTGAAAGCGCGTTTGCGGATCTGATGGGGCTGGCCAAAAAGGGCGTGTCCGAACTTTTTATTCTTCAAAAAGACGTCATTGACGGCCTTTGACGCTCAGGTAAAGACATGCCCCAACCGCCCAGACCGTTTGAAGGCCGCACTCTTGTCGTCGCCAGTCATAATGAGGGCAAGGTGGATGAAATCCGCGCTTTACTGGCGCCTTTCCGGATCGAAATTGCGTCCGCCCGGGAGCTGGATCTGCCCGAACCCGTTGAGGACGGCGCGAGCTTTGCCGCTAACGCCAAAATCAAAGCGTTGAGCGCGGCGCGTCTTAGCGGCTTGCCGGCGCTGGCCGATGATTCGGGTCTGTGCGTTCCGGATTTGGACGGCGCGCCGGGCATTCATTCGGCGCGGTGGGCGGGGGCGAATAAAGATTTCACGTCAGCCATGGAAAAGGTGCACAGCGATCTGACCGCCCGTGGCGCCACAGACGCGCGCGCGCATTTCTGGTGTGCGCTGTGCCTGGCGTGGCCTGACGGGCGTTGCGATATTTTTGAAGGGCGCGTGGAGGGCGCCCTTGTGTGGCCGCTGCGGGGGATAAGCGGCTTTGGCTATGATCCGATGTTTTTGGCTGACGGGGAGAGCGAAACCTTCGGTGAAATGGACCCGGCGCGCAAACATGACATCTCGCATCGCGCGCGCGCGTTTGAAAGCTTGATCGATGCCTGTTTCGCCGCGCGATGATCCGGACACGGATTTAGGCGTTTATCTTCACTGGCCTTTTTGCGAGAGGGTTTGCCCCTATTGCGATTTCAACGTCATCCGCGCCCGGCCCATGGATCAGAGTGAATGGCTTGGATACTATCTCCGTGAGCTGACTTATTTTCAAGAACGCGCGCCGCATTATAAATTGCGCAGCATATTTTTTGGCGGCGGTACGCCCTCGCTGATGCGCCCAGAAATCGTTGGTGCGCTGATCGATCATATCAAGGCCTTGTGGCCGGCGCCGCGCGCGCTGGAAGTTTCATTGGAAGCCAATCCGAGCGACGCCTCGCCAGAAACTCTGGCGGCCTTTGCCGGCGCCGGAATAACCCGCCTTTCACTGGGCGTGCAAGCGCTGAACGATAAGGATTTGCAGGCCCTTGGGCGGTGGCATGACAGCGCTCAAGCCGTGCGGGCGGTTGAGAATGCGAAAACATATTTCCAGCACGTCTCGTTCGACTTGATCTACGGGCGGCCCGGTCAAACGCGCGGTTTGTGGGAGGCTGAGTTAACACAGGCCCTGGCGCTCAAGCCTGATCATCTGTCGCTATACCAGCTTACCATTGAGCCCGGCACAGCTTTTTATCGCGCCCGCGCGCGCCGCCGCCTGACTCTGCCCGGCGAAGACGGCATGGCGGCGTTTTATGAAACCGCGCAGGATTTGTGCGCCAATGCGGGGATGGAAGCTTATGAAGTTTCCAATCATGCGGCGCCCGGCGCGCGCTGCGTTCATAATTTGATTTACTGGCGCGGCGGGGACTATGTCGGCGCCGGACCGGGGGCGCATGGCAGAATATCCGTCGGCGGACAAAGATATGAAACGCTTATCGTCAAGAAGCCAAAAGACTGGGCGGCCAGCGTTAAACGCCGCGGCCATGGCGCGGCGCGCATGGAGCCCTTGAGCGCGCAAGATCAGTTCACTGAATTATTGCTCATGGGATTGCGCCTGAACGAAGGCGTGGACCTGGCGCGCCTGGAAGCGCTGGTTCCGGGAGGGGTAACCCGGGACGCGTCAGCGGAGCTTCAAGAGGCGGGTTTAATCACGCGCGATGCCCGCAACATAAGAGCAACGCAAAAAGGGCGCGCCGTGCTCAATGCGGTGTTGCAGCGCCTTCTGGCCTAAAAACCAAAACCCTCAAAAGAGGTCGGCGCGGGCTCAATCACTTTAAATCCCTTTTTCGTAATCTCAATGATGGCCAGGCCGCGCTGCGTGCGTCCGTCGGGCAGAAAGCGAAACAGGCCATCGACGCCGAAATATCCATTGGGATCGGTGATCGCGTTCGGGCTGAAGCGCAATCCGCGCGGGGCGTCGGCCAGGGTGGCCGCCAACATCACGGCGTCATAAGCCAGCGATGCGATGCGGGAAGGCGGTTTGCCAAAGGCGTCTTGGTAATTTGCCGTAAACGCCTGGCGCGCCTGAGGGGCGGGGGCGGCGAACCATCCACCCAGCAAGGACGGTTCGCGGGCAATTTCCGGATTATCCCAAAGACCCGTTCCAAGAAATTTTACGGTGCGCGGGTCGACGTCGTAATAGGGCAAAAGCGGCGCAAGGGAGCGCAATAAATTGCCTTCTTCGGGCAGGAGAACGGCCTCGTAGCCCACTTCACTCCAGGTGTCGGATGCTTCCAGACGCTGCAAAGCCGCGCGCGACGCGTCGTCATCTATCTCGCGCAGTTTTTGCTTTTCCAATTCTATGGAAGATTTGCGCCGGGCGTATTGCGCCAGGCGCTTGACCGGATCGAACATGGAGGCGGCTTCCCGCGCGTAATATTCTTTTTGTACGAGAACGCCGCCATACCGGGTGATGCTGGCGTCAAAGGCCGCGTCGACTCTGTTGCCGTAAGCGCCATAGGGGATGAGTGAGGCAAACCGGCTGAGGCCGCGCTGTGTGGCGAAACGGGCGATGGCGTCAAGCTCGCTTTCGGGCTGAAAGCTTAGCAAATACACGCCTTGACCCGCCACGGTCCGGTCGGTGGAAAACGCAATTACGGGAACTTTTCGGGCGCGGGCAAGCGCTGCCGCAGCCTTTACGGACGGCGCGAATAAAGGCCCCAGAATGATCTCAGCGCCCTGATCGAGCGCTTGGCGGGCGGCCCGCGCTGCGCCGTCAGCCGTGCCCAGCGTGTCTTTGGGTATCAGCAGAAGCGCCGCATTGTCCTGGTCGAACAATGCGATTTGCGCCGCATTCAGCATCGCTTGCGCCAGGGCGCGCACTTGGGGATTGGGCGCGCTGAAGGGCAGAAGCAAAGCAATGCGCACCGGCTCCGCGCCGCGCATATGTTCAGGCGCGATCCATTGCGATTGATTGGCGGGCGGCAATTTGGGCGCGCCGGACGGCGTAAAAACAACCGGCGCGAGGGGCGCCCCGCCGCCACAGGCGGCCAGCGCCAAAACAAAAAGCGCAAGCAACGCGCGCCGCGCGCCATTCATGAATTTGCGCAATGCCTGCGGCGCGGTATGCTGCCTGAAAGAATCCAGCGGCAGGCCTGATGACAAATCATAAATCACGAAAAATCCCTCACGACTCTGTGCGCCCCGCGCGCGCCGTCTCCAAAAATGGCCCCGTTTGGGCCGACCCTATCGCTGACGCCGCGCAAAGTAAACTTGAGCCCGCCCTTTATGTAACCGCCACGCCGATCGGCAATTTGCGCGATATTACGTTGCGCGCCTTGGGCGCGCTGGCGGCATGCGACCTCATCTTATGCGAAGATACGCGCGTGACGCGCAAATTACTGACCGCCTTTGATATCGCCAAACCCTTAAAAACATATCACGATCATAATGCGGCGAAAATGCGCCCTCGCATCGTGGACTGGCTGAGGCAAGGCATGAGCATATGCTTGGTGAGCGATGCGGGCATGCCGCTTGTTTCCGATCCGGGCTATCAATTGGTGCGCGCGGTTCAAGAGGCCGGGCTGCGCGTCACGGTTCTGCCCGGCGCTTCGGCCCCGCTGGCGGCTTTGACGTTGTCGGGCCTGCCGAGTGACAGCTTCTTTTTTGCCGGTTTTTTGCCCGTCAAGGCGGGCGTCCGCCAGCGCCGTCTGAGCGCCTTGCGGGCCGTGCCGGGAAGCCTGATTTTTTTTGAATCCGGCCCCCGCCTCGCCGCGGCGTTGAAAGAAATGGAGGCGGCGTTTGGGCAGCGCAAGGCGGCGATTGCCCGTGAAATCACCAAGAAATTTGAGGAGGTCCGGCGGGGGTCTCTGGCGGCGCTGGCCGCCCACTACGCCGCCACGCCGCCGCCCAAAGGCGAAATCGTGATCGTTGTCGCGCCGCCCTCCCAGGGAGAGGAAAACGCGCTCGATCCGGAAGTTGAACTGCGCCGGGCGCTGAAATTCTCCTCAACCAAAAAGGCGGTGGCCGAAGTGGCGGCGTTGACCGGCCTGCCGCGCAAAAAAATCTATGATTTGGCGCTTAGCCTTAATGCCGATGGCGACCATGGGCCGGATTAAACCGCCGCGCGCCCTTGCGCGCCGCCGCGCATATGATCGCGGGCTGTGGGCGGAGCGGCTGGCGGCCGCTTTGCTGGTTGTGAAAGGCTACCGGATTTTGGCCCATCGGTGCAAAACAGCGCTTGGCGAGATCGATCTTATTGCAAAAAAAGGCGCAACTCTGGTGTTTGTGGAGGTAAAATACCGCAAAAACAGAGCCCAAGCCGCCGCCGCCCTCAACGCCCGCCAGCGGGACCGTGTGGGCCGGGCGGCGCAGCTCTTCTTGAGCGGGAGGCCCGATCTGGCGCCTTTGGACCAGCGTTTCGATGTTATAATGGTTTATCCGTGGAAGTTCATCCAACACATTAAGAATTACTGGCAACCAACTTCAAAATAGTGTTATATAGTCGGTATTGATTCGGCTTGCATGGCGCTTGGCCCGCATAGCCGTCATCCCTTAACAATGATGGGCGACGTCATGACTGATCTCACACCCCTAATGGTAAACAATGGGTTAAAATCCGTGCGCCGCGCCGCGCCGCGGTTTGCCCTTCTCGGCCTGATGGCTATGAGCCTGTCGGGCTGCGTTGGCCTTGTCCTGGCGGGAACCGCCACCACCGGCGCGCTTGTGGCGCAAGACCGCACGATCGGCAGCGGATTTGACGACACCGCCATCGATATGAATATCAAGAGCCAATATGCTGAAGAAAAATTCAAAACGTTCCGGCGCGTCAATGTGGAAGTTTATGAAGGCCGGGTCATGCTGACCGGCAATGTGCCGACGGTGGAGGACCGGGCCAAAGCCGTGCAGATCGCGTGGGCGACGCCCAAAGTGGAGGAAGTAATCAACGAAATTGAAATTAATGATCGCTCGGAGCTGGGGCGTTGGCCCAAAGACACGTGGATCTCCACCCGCCTCAAAAGCAAGTTGATTTGGGACGCCAAGGTCAACAGTTTCAATTATCAAATTGAAATCGTGAACGGCAATGTTTATCTGGCCGGCGTTGCGAAAGACGCGGCCGAGCTGGAGCGGGTGACCGATCATGCGCGCAAAATAAATGGGGTTAAAAAAGTCGTCAGCCATGTCCGGTTGAAAGAATCGCCGCGACGCCAAGCGGTTGCCTTGGAAGGCTCTCTCGCCCAAGAGTGAGCGTTCAAAAGCGGCCGTTAGCGTTTTGCCTTTAAGGGCGCAAGGATTTAAGGATCGTTGCGCCCTTTTTGTGGCCCGCGTATGGTGATGCTGGTGTTAAAGCCGTTCCAGTTTGGCCGGGAACGGCTTAAGGCTGCAAACGCAGCCCGGCGCTTATGCGCGTTGGGTTCGGCGATAAAGTTTAAGCAGGTGAAAAAGACATGGCTTTAAGCGTTGCGATTCAAATGGACCCCATTGACGCTGTGGATATAGACGGCGACAGCACCTTTGCATTGGCGCTTGAAGCCCAGGCCCGCGGCCATGATCTGTTGTATTATGTGCCGCGGCATTTGAGCCTCAAGAACGGCAAGGTGATCGCAAAAGCGCAAAGCTTGAGCGTGCAGCGCAAGCGCGGCGATCATTTTTCTCTCGGGACCCCTGCGCCGCTTGATTTGAGGCGCATGGACGTTGTGCTGATGCGTCAGGACCCGCCATTCGATATGAGCTATATCACGGCCACCCATTTGTTGGAGCGCATCCACCCTCAAACTCTGGTGGTCAATGATCCGGCCCATGTGCGCAACGCGCCGGAAAAGCTGTTTGTCACAGAGTTTGACGGCGTGATGCCGCCGACCTTGATCTCCAGCGACGAAGACGAGATCCGCGCCTTTCGCGCCGAGCACGATGACCTCATCCTGAAACCGCTCTATGGCAATGGCGGGGCGGGCGTCTTTCGGTTGCGCCCGGGCGATGAAAATCTCGCCTCTTTGCTGGAAATGTTCACCCAGTTCTACCGCGAGCCGGTGGTGGCGCAAGCCTATGTGCCCGCCGTGCGCCAGGGCGACAAACGCATTATTCTGGTGGACGGCTTGGCGGTCGGCGCCATTAACCGGGTGCCGGCGGCGGGCGAATCGCGCTCCAACATGCATGTCGGCGGCCGGCCGGAACAAGCCGTTCTCAGCCCCCGCGAGCAGGAGATTTGCGCTCAAATTGGCCCCGAGCTGAAAAAGCGCGGGCTGATTTTTGTCGGCATTGACGTCATCGGCGACTATCTCACCGAGATCAACGTCACCTCGCCCACCGGAATCCAGGAAATCGCGCGCTATGACGGCGTCAATATCGCCGGGCTCATTTGGGACGCCATCGAGACGCGGATCGCGGCGCGATAAGCCTGGTTTGTTCTCATAATGTTCTTGCGTACTCAACCGGAACGCGATAGCCTCGCCTTATGGTTAAGCATGAAAGGGAACATCCATGCACGCCCACGTCTATACAATCGCGTTTGAGGGCGTCGAAGCCCGGGAAGTTGACGTGCAAGTCCACATGGCCAGCGGCATGCCGTGCTTTTCCATTGTCGGGCTGGGGGACAAGGCGGTGGCGGAAAGCCGCGACCGGGTCCGCGCGGCGCTCTCGGCTATCGGGCTGGCTTTGCCGCCCAAACGCATCACCGTGAATCTGGCGCCCGCCCACCTGCCCAAAGAGGGCAGTCATTACGATCTGCCTATTGCCCTTGGTCTTCTGGTTGCGCTGGGCGCCCTGCCCGGCGACAGTCTCAGCCGCTATACGGCGATGGGCGAGTTGTCGCTTGACGGCGCCGTCGCCCATGTCGCCGGGGCGTTGCCCGCTGCGATGGCGGCCCACGGCGCTGATCGCGGTCTCATTTGCCCCGCCTCTTGCGGCGCGGAGGCCGCCTGGTCGGCCAATCCGGATATTCTGGCGCCGCGCAGCCTCATCGCGCTGGTTAATCATTTTAAGGGCGCTCAAGTCCTGAGCCCCCCCAAACCGGGGGCCGCTCTGGCGCGGCGCGATGTCGCCGACCTGAAAGACATCAAAGGCCAGGAAAGCGCCAAGCGGGCTTTGGAAGTGGTGGCCGCGGGGGGCCATAACCTGTTGATGGTGGGACCGCCGGGGGCTGGTAAATCCATGCTGGCTCAGCGTCTGCCGGGGATCTTGCCCGCGTTAAGCGTCGAAGAAATGCTGGAAGTCAGCATGGTGCAGTCCGTCGCCGGGCTCCTTGAGCAGGGCGCTATTGCCCAAGACCGGCCCTACCGGGCGCCGCATCATTCCGCCAGCATGGCGGCGCTGGTGGGGGGCGGTTTGCGGGTGAAGCCGGGCGAAGCGTCGCTGGCGCATCTGGGCGTGTTGTTTCTCGACGAATTGCCGGAATTCTCACGCGGCGTTTTGGATTCTTTGCGCCAGCCATTGGAGACCGGCGAAGCGGTGATCGCGCGCGCCAATGCGCATGTCACCTATCCCGCCCGCATTCAACTGATCGCGGCGATGAACCCCTGTCGCTGCGGCTATGCGGGGGATCTGGGGCGGGCCTGCCGCCGGGGCGCCCATTGCGCGGCCGATTACCAAGCCAAAATTTCCGGGCCGTTGCTCGACCGTATTGATATTCACATCGACGTGCCGCCGGTCACGATTGCAGATCTGGGCCTGCCGCCGGCGGCCGAGGGCAGCGCTGAGGTTGCCGCGCGGGTGGTCGCCGCGCGGGCTGTGCAAACCGGCCGCGCCAGCGACTGGGCCTTTTTTGTCGGCGCCGCCGCCGCCGGCGCGTCCAAGCCCCCGCGCACCAATGCCGAGGCCGATGGGGCGTGGCTTGAGCATATCGCCCAGCCTGATCCTGCGGGGCGGACGCTTTTGGGCGAGGCGGCGCAGGCCATGCGGCTGTCGGCCCGCGGCTATCACCGGGTTTTGCGCGTGGCGCGCACCCTGGCGGATCTGGAGGGCGCCGCTTCAGTGCGGCGCATGCACATCGCGGAAAGCCTGTCTTATCGCCGCCCTCTTTCCAGTGGTGCGGGCGGCGGCTTGGACGCCGCGGCGGGGGCGCCCCCCTTTGCGGAGCGCATGGCGGCGGGATAACGCGCTGACGCGGCCTCTTTAATATACTTGTAAATCTTCCGTTGATTCGCTCCCGGAATATTTGTAGGTCGCGCGCGCTTACGGTGAATAAGCGCCTAACGTAACCAGTCGTAATTTAATCAAATCTACACGAGAGGCTTGCGTTCATTTTGTAAACGCTTTTTTTGGGATCTCCGGGCCACACTGTCCGCCGCATGCGCGAGAAATCCAAGCGCGTGAGGTAAAAGTGAGTTTTAGTAGAATGACTGAGTTTAGCCCAGGCAATGCAGCGCGAGATCTGATCGGCGCTTGTCCGGACCCTCTTGTGCAATTGGACGCCGATCAAAATGTTCTGTATGCGAATGACGCCTTCGCGCAAGCGTTTGGCGGCACGTCTTTAAGCTGGCGGGGACAGCGTTTTGTCATTGGAGGCACGCAGGCGTTCAGTCAATTGGCGCCGGGCAAATGGGCGGAACTGGATTGCCGTTATGAACGCCCCGGCGGGCCGTGTTGGTATTCATGGCGGCTGGGCGTTCATGTCTCCTCTAGTGGAGACGCCACTTTTCTTGCGATTGGCCGCGATATCACTGGACGCAAAAGACTAGAGGAATCATTGCGGGAAAGCCGTCTGTGCGCCGAAGAAGCGGTAAAAGCCAAATCTCTCTTTCTTGCGACAATGAGCCACGAAATCCGTACGCCTATGAACGGAATCATTGGCATGGCGGGCCTTCTTCACGATACGGAATTAACGCCCGAGCAACATACATATTGCGACGCTGTTCATGCGTCGGGCACGATCCTCCTTGATCTGATCAATGATATTTTGGATTACTCCAAAATCGAGGCGGGGAAGCTTGAGCTTGAGGAAAGTGATTTCGATCTCACGATAACCGTGCAGCGAATTACTGAATTGCTGGCGCCGCGCGCTTATGACAAAGGCATTGAGATCGCCTCTGTGATCGAGCCTGAAACGCCCATTTTGCTCCATGGGGACGAGGCCCGGCTGCGCCAAATTATTCTCAATCTGGCGACGAATGCCGTGAAATTTACCGCGCGCGGCGGCGTGTTGATTCACGTTTCATCACGAGAACATGCGTCAAATGCGGAGCAAGTGACCTTGCGCATCGATGTGCAGGACACAGGGATTGGCATTTCTGAGGAAATGCAGGACAAAGTTTTCGATGAATTTTCTCAAGCCGACCAATCCCCCTCAAGTCAATATGGCGGGACCGGTCTTGGGCTGGCCATCTGCAAAAAAATTATCGAGGCAATGGGAGGTGCGATTGGCGTGGACAGCGTCTGCGGCGAAGGGAGCGCTTTCTGGGTTGAGCTTGTCGTGGGTTTGCAGAAAACGCAGCGTTCGCCGGCGCGGGCTGACAATCTGTTCGGATTGAAATTTCTTATCGTCTCTCCCTCGCCCATTGTGCGCCGTGCGGTGAACGCGTCATTGGCGGGGCCTGGCGCGGAAATCACCTGCGCGCGCACATATGACGAAGCTTTGCTGGCGCTGGAAGGCCATGGCGCCCACCCCTTCACGACGTTGATTTGCGACAACGCTCTGCCGCAAGACGGGGCCGCCAGATTGATCGATTATGTCGGACGGGTGGACGCGGAAGTTCCGCTCAAATCGATTGTCTTATTGCCCCCGCAAGAGCGCAAACATCTCGATGATCTGCTGGATAAAGGGTTTGACGCTTATCTTATCAAGCCGCTTCGCCAGGGCTCGCTTTTGGCCCGCGTGCTGGCGGCGCATGGGTTGGAGGTGGAAGCGCTGCCTTCGGCGCAAGACAGCGAAGCGGCCGAGCGAGAACGCGCGGCGTTGAGCGCTTGGCCGGGCGCCCGCCCCTTGCGGGTGTTGCTGGCGGAGGATAATCAGATCAACGTCATTCTCACCACGGCTTTGGTGCGTAAAGCGGGCCATCATATTGACGCGGTCGGCAGTGGCCGTGATGCGGTGGAGGCGTTGGACGGCGTCCCGTATGACGTTGTGTTGATGGATATGCGCATGCCGGAACTCGACGGGTTGGAGGCGACGCGGGCTATTCGCGCGCGCAGTGACGAGAAAAGCTCCGTGCCGATCATCGGCCTCACCGCCAACGCCATGGAAGAGGACCGGCGCCTCTGCCTGGACGCGGGCATGGATGATTTTCTCACAAAGCCGGTGGAGGCGCTCGATCTGATGCGCGCCATGAACCGCTGGACAAACACAGCGCCCATCGCCAAGGTGTCGTAAATCCAAGCGAACGCTTTGAAGGGGATCAATCGCGTGCCCGAACTCACCAAGCCCGGTCCGCAACGCAAAAGCTGGGCCGAGGCCTTTGACGCCTATAAACATCCGCGCGTGCTGGTGATGCTGTTTTTAGGTTTTTCAGCCGGCCTACCTTTTTTGCTGTTGTTCTCAACTCTGTCGGTCTGGTTGCGCGAAGCGGACGTGACGCGCACCACAATCGGATATTTTTCTTGGGTGGGCCTGACTTTTTCCATCAAAGTGTTATGGGCGCCCGTTGTGGACCGCATGCCCCTTCCGTTTCTTTCGCGCGCGCTTGGCCGCCGCAGGGGGTGGATGTGTCTGGCGCAAATCGGCATTGCCGCGGGCCTTGTTGGCGTTGCAATGAACGATCCGTCTACGAATCTTACATATATTGCCTTGTTCGCTTTGCTCATTGCTTTTTCATCGGCGACGCAAGATATTTCAATCGACGCCTATCGCATTGAAGCGGTGGAGCGGGATTTTCAAGGCGCCATGGCGGCGAGTTATATCTATGGCTACCGCATTGCGCTGCTTGTGGCGGGCGCAGGGGCGCTTTACATCGCTGATTATGTCTCCTGGCCCATGGCTTATTTGGCGATGGCTGCGCTGATGGGCGTGGGGGTCGTCACCGTGTTGGTGATTGACGAACCGGAGCGCCCACACGATGCGGCCGCGCAAGAGCGTGAGCGGCAATTGGCCGAATCTTTGAGCGGCGCGTTGCATGTGCGGGGCAAGACTGAGCAAAGCCTGAACTGGTTTGCCAGCGCGGTGATCAGTCCTTTCACCGATTTTTTTGCGCGTATGGGGCCGATAGGCTGGTCGATACTCCTGTTTATCGGGCTCTATCGCATTTCAGACATCACCATGGGGATTATGGCCAATCCGTTTTATATTGATCTCGGATTCACAAAATCCGAGATCGCCAGCATCGGCAAGGTCTTTGGGTTTTTTATGAGTTTGCTGGGCACGGCTGCGGGCGGGATGCTGGTCGCGCGCTATGGCATTATGCGGCCGCTTCTTTTGGGCGCGGTTCTGGTGGCCTCAACCAATCTGCTCTTTGCCGTATTGGCGCTTGTCGGTCCGGACCTGTCCTTTTTGGCCATGACCATCAGCGCCGATAATTTCAGCGGCGGCCTGGCGGGCACGGTGTTCATCGCCTATTTATCCAGCCTCACCAACACCGCCTATACGGCCACGCAATACGCCCTTTTCAGTTCTCTTTTTACGTTTTCAGGAAAATTAATCGGTGGATTCTCCGGCGTCGTTGTTGATGCGGCGGGCTATATAAACTTTTTCATCTATGCGGCGGCGCTGGGCCTGCCCGCCATCGCGCTCACATTGTTTTTGATGCGCTACGGCCCCAAAACGGTTTTCGCGGATGAATCAAATCAATCCGCGGACGGTTAGAGACGTTTCTGTTTTTAAGGGGATCACTTCAGGTTTTTTCGCTCACGCCAATGCGCGTAAAGCGCCCGGCTCCCCCGGGGGCGGCGCATGAGCGCCGGGCTGCGTTGCAGCCTAGAGTCGATCCTGTTCTAACAGAAACGACTCTAATCGCCGGGTTCGCGGTTGATGTCATAGGCCGCCATGGCCGCCATGTTGACGATATCGGACGCCGAGGCGCCCAGATTGCAAATCTGGACCGACGCCGACAGCCCCACCAGAAAAGGCCCCACCAGGGTGCAGCCGCCAAGCTCTTGCAGGATCTCGGTGGAAATGCTGGCGCTGTGAATCGCCGGCATGATCAGCACATTGGGCGCCTGGCTGAGGCGGCAAAAGGGGTAAAGCTTCATGGCGGCCGGGTTCAACGCCACCGTGGCCGACATCTCGCCGTCATATTCGAAATCTATGTCTCGGGAATCCAAAATCTCCACAGCTTCGCGCACTTTGTCGGAACGGTCGCCTGCGGGCTGGCCGAAATTGGAATAGGCGAGCAGCGCCACATAAGGTTCATAGCCGAGGCGCCTCGTGACGCGCGCCGCCGCAATCGTTATGTCGGCGAGCTCTTCAGGGGTGGGCATTTCCGTGACGTTGGTGTCGGCGACGAAAACAGTGCGCCCCTTGGCCAGAACAATCGACAGGCCGATCATGCGCTCATCGGGTTTGGGGTCGATCACATTCAACACGTTTTCAAGCGCGGTGGAATAATTGCGCGTCACCCCGGTGATCATCGCGTCGGCCTCCCCCGCCGCCACCATGCTGGCGCCAAAGACATTGCGGTCATTGTTCACCATGCGCAGCACATCGCGGTAGAGATAACCGCGCCGCTGTAATTTTTTGAACAGATGGTCGGCGTAACGCGGCGTGCGCTCCGAGTAGCGGGCATTGTGAATTTCTAACGAAGATCCGTCCAGGCCGGTAGCGCCCAGCGCCGTTTCAATGCGCTCTTCGCGTCCGATCAGAACGGCCGTGCCCATTTTGGCATTTTGGAACGCCAAAGCGGCGCGAATGACGGCCTCTTCCTCGCCTTCGGCAAAGACCACGCGCTTGGGTTGCGCGCGCACCCGCGCTGTGATTTTTTGCAACATCGCGGCGGAAGGATCGAGGCGCGCGGCCAAAGTGTCTTCATAGGCGGCCATATTCTCGATGGGGCGCTGCGCCACGCCGGTGGCCATGGCTGCCTTGGCGACGGCGGGGGGGATGCGGCTGATCAAGCGCGGATCGAAGGGCACGGGAATAAAATAGCCCGGCCCATATTTGGGCCGCGCGCCGTGATAGGCGGCGGCCACTTCATCGGGCACGTCTTCGCGCGCCAGTTCAGCCAAAGCGTGGACGGCGGCGATCTTCATCTCTTCATTGATGGTGGTGGCGCGCACATCGAGCGCCCCGCGAAAGATATAAGGGAAGCCCAAAACATTATTCACCTGATTGGGATAGTCTGAGCGGCCGGTGGCCATGATCGCATCGGATCTCACCTCCGCCACGTCTTCCGGGCTAATTTCCGGGTCAGGGTTAGCCAGGGCGAAAATGATGGGTTGGTCGGCCATGGATTTCACCATGTCTTGCGTCATCGCGCCTTTGACCGACAGACCGATAAAAAGATCCGCGCCGTTTACGGCTTGCGCCAGCGTGCGGGCGCTGGTGGCGCTGGCGTGGGCTGACTTCCACTGGTTGAGGCCCGCTTTGCGCCCTTGATAGATGACGCCCTTGGTGTCGCACAAAATAGCGTGATCGGCGGGCAGGCCCATGGCTTTCAGGAGTTCCAGCACGGCGATGCCCGCCGCGCCGGCGCCGTTCACCACCACGTTCAGATCGGCAAAGCTGCGGCCGGTGAGGTCCATCGCGTTGATGATCCCGGCTGCGGTGATAATCGCCGTGCCGTGCTGATCGTCGTGAAACACAGGAATGTTCATCAACTCGCGCAGACGCTGCTCGATCATAAAACTGTCGGGCGCTTTGATGTCTTCCAGATTGACGCCGCCAAAGCTTGGCCCCAGATAGCGCACGCAATTGACAAAGGCGTCGACATCTCTTGTGTCGACCTCGATATCAATGGAATCGACATCGGCAAAGCGTTTGAACAGAACGGATTTGCCTTCCATCACGGGCTTGGCCGCCAGTGGCCCCAGATCACCCAATCCCAATATCGCTGTGCCGTTGGTAATTACCGCCACCAAATTGCCCTTTGAGGTGTAATCGAAAACGCATTCCGGGTTTTCGGCAATGGCCCGCACCGGCGCGGCGACGCCGGGCGAATAGGCCAGCGCCAGATCGTGCTGCGTCGCCATCGGCTTGGTGGGCGTGATTTCCAGCTTTCCCGGTTTGCCGTTTTTATGAAAGGCAAGGGCTTCTTGGTCGAGGGAGGGTTTGGGCCCGTTTGCCATCAATGTTCTCCGCAAAATAAGGGGACGGCGCCCCATGCGTAATGTCAGCCAGTGCGCCGCCGCGCGAGCCTAGTCTGAATTACGCGCGCGCCGCAAAGGCTTTTTCGCGAAACGGGGTCGAAATCTTGCCCCTTTCTGTTAGGTTGAGGCATGCATGACACAGCTTCACATGAGCGGGATCGCCCGCGCGACGCGGCGCCCAAAGCGCGCGGACAAAAGCCCGTGACGCCGATGATGGCGCAATATTTAGCGATTAAACGGGATCATGAAGGCGCTTTGCTGTTTTACCGCATGGGCGATTTTTATGAATTGTTTTTTGAGGACGCGGTAAAAGCCGCGCGCGCGCTCGGCATCACGCTAACCAAGCGCGGCAAGCACCTGGATGAAGACATTCCCATGTGCGGCGTGCCGGTTCACGCCGCTGACGGCTATCTGGAGCAATTGATTCGCTCCGGCTTCAAGGTGGCGATTGCCGAGCAAACGGAAGACCCGCAAGAAGCCAAGAAACGCGGGCCAAAGGCGGTGGTGCGCCGCGAGGTGGTGCGCCTTGTGACGCCGGGAACGCTCACTGAAGATGCGCTGCTTGACGCGCGCAGGCACAATTATTTGGCGGCGCTTGGGTTTGTTAAGGCGCGCGACGGCGCGGGCGGCGCGGGATTTGACCTGGCGTTGGCGTGGGCGGATATTTCAACCGGCAATTTTTTCGTTGCGCGTGTAACGGTCCTTGATTTGGCGGCGGAACTGGCGCGGCTTCAGCCCGGCGAGGTGCTGGCCCCCGAGCCCCTCATGGAAGACGCGGCGCTTGGCGCCGTACTGGAAGAGCATGGCTCGGTCATAACGCGCCTTCCCCGCGCGGCGTTTGACAGCAGTGCAGCCGCGCGGCGTTTAAAAGAGGTTTTCCGCGTTGACGCGCTTGAGGGATTTGGCGCGTTCTCCCGCGCCGATATTTCCGCCTGCGGCGCGCTTGTTGATTATGTCATGCTGACCCAAATTGGGCGGGCCCCGGCGCTGAAACCCCCGCGCCTGATCGCCGATAAAATTCATATGTCCATCGATGCCGCGACCCAGACCAACCTGGAACTTGTCAGCACACTGACGGGTGAGCGCAGGGGCTCTCTTTTGTCCGTTATCGATAAAACCCTGACGGGCGCTGGCGCGCGGACGCTGTATGAGCGCCTCACCGGGCCTTTAACCGGGATAGGCCCCATTCGCGCGCGCCATGACGCCGTGGCGTTTTTTGTTGAGCGCGCGCATGTGCGCGGCGCGGTGCGCGATGAATTGAAAGGCGTTCCCGATCTGGAGCGCGCGCTCTCGAGGCTGAGATTGGGCCGCGGGTCCCCGCGCGATCTGGCGGCGATTCGCGACGGGCTGCGGGGCGCCGGGGCGCTCAGGCGGCGCCTGTCTGAGGACGCGCCGTCATCGCCAGATACGTGCGGGGAACTCACCGGCGCCATTGCCGCTTTGGGCGCGCATGCGGGGCTGGTTGATAAGTTAACGGACGCTTTGAGTCCCGACCCGCCTCTTCTTGCGCGCGATGGAGGCTTTATCGCGCCGGGTTTTCATGGCGCCCTTGATGAAGTGCGGCGGCTGCGCGACGAAAGCCGCCAAATCATTGCCGGTCTTCAGGCCCGCTATGCGCAGACGGCGGGGATCAAGGCGTTAAAAGTGCGCCACAATAATGTGCTGGGCTACTTTATCGACGTTACCGCCCAGGCCGCGCCGCCTTTGATGGCGCCGCCCTTGTCCGACAGTTTTATCCACCGCCAGACGCTGGCGAATAATGTGCGCTTCACCACGGTTGAGCTCTCCGAGCTCGATACTAAAATTGCCCGCGCCGGTGATCAGGCTCTGGCGTTGGAGATGGATCTTTTTGCTGAGCTGACGACCCTCGTTCTGGCGCATGGGGCTGAGATCATGCAGGCCGCTGAAGCTCTCGGGGTCATAGACGTGGCGGCCGGTCTGGCGGCCTTGGCCGAAGAGCGCAATTACGTGCGCCCCGAGATGCGCGAAGACGAGACGCTGAACATCGCCGCCGGCCGACATCCGGTGGTTGAGGCGGCGCTTGAGAGTGCCGGGGGGACGCATTTTGTCGCCAATGACACCGCGCTGAACGATGAGGGCGGGCCTGCGCAGGGCGCCGATCCCCCTTTGCCCCCCTTGAAGCGCCTGTGGTTGGTGACGGGTCCCAATATGGCGGGCAAGTCAACTTTTTTGCGGCAAAACGCCCTCATCGTGATTCTCGCGCAGATGGGCGCGTTCGTCCCGGCGGCGGCGGCGCGCATCGGGATTGTCGACCGGGTGTTCAGCCGCGTCGGCGCGGCGGACGATCTGGCCCGCGGGCGTTCAACCTTTATGGTGGAAATGGTCGAGACGGCGGCGATCTTGAACCAGGCAGGGTCAAAATCCCTGGTCATTTTGGACGAGGTGGGCCGGGGCACGGCGACCTTTGACGGGCTTTCCATCGCCTGGGCCGCCGTCGAGCACCTTCATGAGGTCAACCGCTGCCGGGCGTTTTTCGCCACCCATTATCATGAGTTAACGGCGCTCGCCCAAAAACTGGACGCGGTGGCCAATGTCGCCATGAGCGTTAAGGAGTGGGAGGGCGAGGTCGTCTTCTTGCATGAGGTGAAACCGGGC
>JAJFIM010000241.1 GCA_021774995.1 Alphaproteobacteria bacterium
AGCCAGGACAAGGTGTTCCAGGCGCCCCAGATGGAGGGCGCGTTTGAGGTTATATTCCCGGTATTGATATGAGATTTTTGAAATATCCAAACACTTATCGATGAGCTTAATAGCCAGTTTGGATCCGGTCGCCGTCTGCTCAACGCGCACCACGCGGCCATAGCCTTCATGGAGCGGCGTATTCTCGATTCGCATTCCAATAGGCAGCGTCTCCCCCACGGTCTGTTCGTCGTGAGAACTTGTGCGATCAAGCGTGGCGAGGCCGCTAATGCTCAAATTGAGAAGCTTGTGCTGGGCGCCGTCGATGAATGTATTGGGCCCCTGATCGCCAAACAATTGCCTAGGGGAAAACCGCTCAGCGCGATAATAAATCTGCTGTCCCGAAGCGCCTCTGAGATCCTCATAACTCGTCATGATCGTCGGTGTGCTTTCTTTTTTTTATTCGTTTTACTCAAGACGGTGAATATGTCCGGACTTTCACCTGTATCCACCGCGCGCCTCCGGATCTTTGGGCTATAGCCGCATTTTAGGCCGGCAGGGCTACGCAATCACAACTAATGGGTGAATTCAAGGGAGGGTTAACGAAAAATTAACACTTATTATGACGCGGGCCACAATATTTCTTGAGTTCACAATATATAGTGGTGGATTGGAACTATACCCCAAGTCTAGTTCATCATTTCTTCTCATTGGCGAGCGTTAACTAAGGTTAATAATCTTTAAGCTGTTCGCTTTAGAGAAAAAATTCATAACAAGACTTGGATTGGTAATCATGCTCAAAACCCGTTCATCTAAGCCGGGTTGTTCGGGTCAGGTGTGGACGCCGGCTTCGGGAACGCGGCGCGCGCCGATGTCCATCCTCCCCACCTTCAGGACGCGCCTGATCATGTCCGGCGTCATGAGGCTTGAGGGCGGGTCCACCAAATGCATGACCCGGAAAAATTGCTCCACGACGTGAACATCCGGCGATTTCAGCAGGCGGTTCGAATACCATTGGGAAAGTGCAAAATGCCAGGGGCGGTGACCCGTTGTCAGCGGGTCCCGCAAGTTTTCACTGCCCGCCATGTTCCAAGCCGGGTCAATCGCCTTTGTCGCCTCGGCGTAATAGGGGAATTGCAGTCCGGCCAGGCCCTCACGGCGTTCGGCTCTCTTTGCAAGGTGGCGGTGGAGCGCGTCTACCTGAAGGGCGCCATTGCTTATGCCCTGGCCAAAAGCCGGGTTCAGACTTCCAATGACGTCGCCAATGCCGACCAGCCCATCAGGAAGCTCCTGCATTTCGTCAAAATGGCGGCGCAGGCTTGCCGGAAAATAGTAGCTTCTGATCGGCGCGATCGGGGTCAGGTCTTTGATTTGCTCATAAAGGTCCGGTACCGGCAGCCGGGCGGCATAGGCTTTGAAACCCTCGATATCTGTCGGCGCGTGATCTTTGTGGTATCCCGCCAGCGTGACGTGCCAGTGGCCGTTTTCAACCGAAGAAATGACGCCGCCGGTCTTTTGCTGCGGCGCTTCCGGGTGGCAGACCAGCATTTTCCAGTCTCTGTCGGGATCGGGAGGCAGATCAAAAAAAGTCGTGGCGTAGGCGAGATCAATGCCCATCAAGGTTTCGCGCAAAGGCCCGAAGGTCTGCCGCTCAAGCCATTTGGTCAAAAGCGCGCCGCGCCCGCCCGCGTCGACAACAAAATCACTGTCAATCACGCGCCGCACCGCATCGCTGTCCAGAACGGAAACGCCGGTCACCGCCTGCCCGTCTGGCCCCAGCCGGTAATCAATCACGCGGGTTGACGATTTCAGGGTGACATTTGGCAACGCCCGAACGCGGGCGCGAATGACCGCTTCGAGCAAGGGGCGCGTTTGTATGAAGGTCTTCAACTCGCCACGGTGTCTGGGGAACCATCGATTGGAAATAAACCAGCGGATGTCGCGGGGAAAATAGATCTGTTGCGCGCCCGCTTGGGTGAAATCTTTATCGATGCCGGGAAAAAGATCTTCGATAATCTGACTGCCGCCGCTCAGCAGAATATGAAGGTGATGTCCTTGAGGCGCGTTTTTGCGGGCTTGGAAAATAGGCCCGCCATCCTCTTGGGCGTCGTCTTTGTCCAGGATTACAACGTGGTCGAAATAGTCTGACAGCACGCACGCGGAAAGAAGACCGATGATTCCGGCGCCGACAACCACGGCGCTTTGACCGAGTAAATGCCGGGTCTTTTGGGGATTGGAAGACATGATGACGCTTCTCTAGTTGGGGAAAACCCGCGTTTAAGTGCATACCGAGGGTTGATTTTAGGGGAAGAGATGAGCGATTTCTAGCGTTGGTTAATGAATGGTTAACCAATCGCTTACGCGTTTTATTGCCGCACCTTCCCATGGTATAGAGCTCAGCTTAGGCGCGGCGCTTTATGGAGCCCGCATGGAATGAGATTTTAAGAGCCATGAGTGACCTTCGTTCAAAATCGGCATTGGTGCTGTTCTCTGGCGGGCAGGATTCGGCCACTTGTCTGGCCTGGGCTTTGGCGCGTTATGACCATGTGGAAACTGTGGGGTTTGTGTATGGACAGCGCCATATTGTGGAAATGGACTGCCGCCGCCGCGTCCTTGCGCACTTGCGCGCGCATTTTCCTAAATGGGCGGATCGCCTGGGGGCTGATCATGTGCTGGACGCGGGCGTGTTGGGGCAAATCTCTCAAACCGCACTTACCAGCGATGCGGAAATACGCATGGCCGAAAACGGCCTGCCCACCACATTCGTCCCTGGACGGAATATTCTGTTTCTCACTTTGGCCGCCGCCTTGGGGTATCGCCGGAGCATCCGGCATATTGTTTTGGGTGTGTGTGAAACCGACTATTCCGGCTACCCTGATTGCAGGGACGACACTGTCAAAGCCATGCAGGTGGCGCTGAACTTAGGGCTGGATGCGCGCTTTGTTTTGCGCACGCCGCTGATGTGGCTGGACAAAGCGGCCACTTGGGGGCTGACGGAAACTTTGGGCGGTGCGGCATTGATTGATTTGATCATTGAAGAGACGCATAGCTGTTATCGCGGTGATCGTTCGCAGCGCCATGATTGGGGCTATGGCTGCGGGAGTTGTCCGGCGTGTGATTTGCGCAGTTCAGGATTTGCCGCTTACCAGGCCAAAGCAAAAACCTCATGACGTATACGCTTAAAGAAATCTACGCCACGCTGCAGGGCGAGGGCGTGCAGGCGGGGCGCGCGGCGGTATTTTGCCGTTTTGCGGGGTGCAATCTGTGGAATGGGCTGGAGGGATCGCGCGCCGCCGCAATTTGCGATTTCTGCGACACTGATTTTGTCGGCGCGGATGGTCCGGGCGGGGGAAAATTTACTGATGCTGAAGCGCTGGCCCGCGCAGTGGAGGCGCAATGGGGCGGCGGGCTGCGGGACCGGTTGGTGGTGTGCACGGGCGGCGAACCATTGCTGCAACTAGATGCAGCTCTGATTGCGGCTTTTCATGCGCGTGGATTTAAAGTGGCGGTGGAAACCAATGGCACGCTTGATGCGCCTGAAGATTTGGATTGGATTTGCGTCAGCCCCAAAGTGGGCGCGGAATTGGTCCAGAAAACCGGTCATGAGTTAAAACTGGTTTATCCGCAGGCGGATTTCCCCCCCGAACAGTTCGAGGGCCTTGGTTTCGATCACTTTTTGCTTCAGCCCATGGACGGACCGGCGTTACAGGAAAATACGCACAAAACAATTCGCTATTGCATGGATCACCCTCAATGGCGATTCAGCCTACAGACCCATAAAGTTTTGGGGCTGCCATAAGGGGTTTTTTGACGCCGCCGCTATTCCAGTCTCTGGGGCAGCGCCCGCGCCCAGCGGTCCATAAAGTCTTCGGCGTCGCCCCAGGTCGTGTATTGGTTCTTGATATGAAATCCAATATAGGGAACGGAACGGCGATCCGACACGGCGGCCACATTCTCGCCCGTTGCGCCGTCAAGAATATCAGCCTGGAACCCGGCGGCGCCTGCCTGAAAGGACCCGCTCCAAGACAAAGAAACATTGTCGCTCAATTGATCAAAGGTGGGTTTGTTATTGCGCAGATGCGTGATCGACGCCTCAATGACCAGCACGCCCGGCCCCGCCTCCTCGACAACTTCATGGGTGGATGAGAACCCTTCCACAAGAGCGTCGCGCAAATAAGTCTGCCGGCTTTCCAGATCGCGCGCGCTGTATTTTTTAAAATAACGGTCGCGGCCGTAAATCACCCCCACGGGCTTGATCAAAACTTTATCGTAAGCGGAGAAATTAATATCTTGCCTTGTATAAAATTCATCAAAGACGGAATCTTTTGTGCGGGATAAAGCCCCAAGTTCGCCGCGATATTGTGTTCCGGCTTGGACTTGGAAAGCCAGGCCCGTCATCAAAAACGCCGTGAGCGCGCAAATGTTGAATGCGGTTTGAATTCTGCGGGATTTTAACATCCGTGTTCTCCCTCGTCGGTTGGGGCGTCTATATGGGAATCAAACGCTCTTTTTTGCGCTCGCGCAAGTCACAATTCAGCGATCCGCCGGCGATCGGTTGGTCTTGTTCAGACCTAATGCACGGCGCTGTTGGACAGGCCCGTCAGCCAGGCGGCGCTGGAGTTCCGGCCTCCGGAGGGCGCCGGTCCGATCTCCACCCGAACAGGCGTTTCCCCATCGCTTTG
>JAJFIM010000242.1 GCA_021774995.1 Alphaproteobacteria bacterium
ACATCCTTCTTCCCATGCTGAAGCGGCTGCAAGCCAATGGCGAAAAGCTCTACATCAATCTGTGTTATGTCGACTTCCGCTGGGGCGACTTACAAGGCTCTTTTAAACATGCGAAAAAAAGAGATGAATACGCCGAGTTGATTTTTGCCACTTTCGAACATTTGAAAAACAAATACGGGATCACCCCCGATGCGCTGGAAGTGATCCTGGAGCCGGACAACACCAACTCTTGGCGCGGCCGTGAAATCGGACGCGCCGCCGTCGCCGCCGTCGAAAGGCTTAACGCGGCAGGGTATTTTCCCGATGTCATCGCCCCATCCACTTCTTATACGAAAAATGCAGCGCCCTATTTCGACAAGATGATCAGGGTCAAGGGAATGAAAGATATCCTCTCCTCCTTCTCTTATCATCGATATGACAATTGGAAAGCCAACGGAGTGTTACCCGGCATCGCCCAGCGCGCGCGCAAGCAAAAAATCCGCACAGGCATGCTTGAGCTTGTGCATGGCGACATTAACGACCTCTACAACGACTTGGTGATCGGCCAGGTTTCGTCCTGGCAGCAATACGCCATCGCAACCAATCGAAATAAAAAAAACGCTTATTACTATCGAGCCGATCTCAGCGATCCAGACAACCCGGCGCTCGTCATGTCGCCCAAGGCAAGACGGCTGGCGCATTATTTTCGTTTCGTCCGTTTGGGGGCCGTCAGAATTGGCGCGAAATCTAATTCCTCCGGGATCAATCCCGTTGCTTTTAAAAACATCAATGGCGGCCACGTCGTTATTGTCAAAGCGGAGCAATCTCAGAATTTGAGCATTTTTGGCCTGCCCGCCGGCCGTTATGGAGTGCGCATCACAACAGATGACGACGAAACGCGGGAACGCGGCGCGCTCTCCATCGCTATTGGCGAACCTTTGGTCTCAATCATCCCAGCCAAAGGCGTTATCACATTTTATCAGATGACGGAGTGATGGGGCCGTACGTCACTCCTTTTTCGGCGGCAGCATTTTTCCGGGAATGAGCTTCCCGTCTTCACTGTGAGCGGGAACATAGACGCTTCCCGGCTCATTGCCTTGGCTGTCGCCAAAGAAAAACAGACCGATCAACATCAGCGCCACGCCTGCGCCCAGCAACCAGATGAATGGCGCTTCATTCCATGACCCGTCATGGTCTGCGCGCATGCGGGCGGCAAAAGTCAGATATCCCCAGTAAAGAAGAAAAGGCATCGCCACCAAAAGAAGCGGCCAGAGCAGAGAACGGATCATGGTGCGTGCAGCCTTTCATAAAGCGATCTGATCATGCCCGCGGTCGCCCCCCAGATATGGTGGTCCTTATAAGGCATAGCATAATAATGACGCAGCGCTCCCCGCCACTCGGCCGAGAGCTTTTGATGATGCGCCGGATCCATTAAAAATGACAACGGCACTTCGAAGGCATGGTCCACCTCGCGCGGATCGATCTTCATTTCCACATGAGGGTTGACGACGCCCACCACGGGCAGAATACGATAATTGGTGCGGGTTTCATAAAAATCAAGAAATCCCATCACAGTTACGAGTTCAGGCGCAATGCCCACTTCCTCTTCAGCTTCGCGCAAAGCGGCGGCCGCGTGAGTCGGGTCATCGACGTGAACCCGCCCACCGGGAAAGCTGACCTGGCCCGCATGGGTCGGCATTTCATGGGTGCGCTGGGTCAACAGCATGGTGATTCCCTCTGCGCGCTCAATCAAAGGCACCAGAACCGCGGCCGGCGTGAGGGCGCGCGCGCCATCCGTTTGCGGCGCCCAATCGGGATTCAGATCGTAATCGCCCCGCGCGGAAGCGTCGCCGGGGCGCCGGTAGAGTTTTTTTTCCAACTCTTTGCGTAAAAATTCCATGACACGCGCCCAATCTAACTCAAAGGTGAGATCTTCAGCCCAAATCTTCCATCCGGGTGAACGGCCAAAAGATCCCGCCACTCCATACGCCGAAAAGTTTGTCTCCGTCCACCTCATGCTCGACGCCCAGATCCACCAATTGGTAAAACACGGGCCGATTGATCAACGCCTCCAAACGGTCCCTCACGAGAACGTAAGGCGCGGGCTCCCCCGTCTCCGGGTCGATGGCCACACGGATCGGGTGATCCGAATCGGCGGTCATCAGATCGTCAACTTGCGTGCGAAAGGTAAGGCTTTGATCGGGCCCCGCACCCCGCACTTCCATCTCGACCGCCAGAAAAGGGGCGTCCTCAACGGTGAGTCCACATTTCTCATCCGGGGTCACCAGGTAATAATGACCGTCATCGTCATGCCGCAACACCGAAGAAAACAACCGCACCATGGCTTTCCGACCGATAGGTCCGCCCATATAGGTCCAAACGCCGTCGCGCCGGATGACCATATCAAGATCGCCGCAAAAAGGCGGATTCCAAAGGTGCACAGGCGGCAAAGCGCGGGGGCTGCCCGGCGCCTGCGTCCCCGCCAGCGCCGCAAGCCCCTTTATTATATCAGGCGAGGGTTGCGTCCCCGGCCCGCCGCCGTCGTTTCCGTCCGTCATTTCTCCCGCGCCCCTTTTCGCGCAATCGGCGCAATCGGCGCCATTGACGCCTTTTCGCCACATATAAATTTTATACAGGAGACCAGGCCAAAAACACATGGGTTCAAGCATATCGAAAATGGCGCTATACTAATGGGAATGCAAAATTTAAGTGAAGCGAACGACGTGATCGTTGAGGACCTTGAAGCGGCCAGCGTAAAACTGGCGGCCGTGAAAGAGGCTATTGAATCTGTCATTTTTGGCCAGGGAGACGTGATTGAACAAACCCTGATCACCATGCTGGCGGGAGGGCACGGACTTCTGATCGGTGTGCCGGGCCTGGCCAAGACGCGGCTGGTGGAAACCCTCGGCCTGGTCTTAGGGCTGGAGCCGGGGCGCGTGCAATTCACGCCGGATCTTATGCCCACCGATATCGTCGGCACGGAGGTTCTGGAGGAATCGGCCAGCGGCGCGCGCGCGTTCCGCTTTATCAAGGGACCGGTATTTTGCCAATTACTCATGGCCGACGAAATCAATCGCGCTTCACCGCGCACCCAGTCCGCTTTGCTGCAGGCGATGCAGGAGAAACACGTGACCGTGGCGGGCGAGCGCCATGAACTGCCCGCCCCTTTTCACGTACTGGCCACCCAGAACCCTTTGGAGCAAGAGGGCACTTATCCCCTGCCCGAAGCGCAACTCGACCGATTCCTTCTGCAAATTGACGTGGACTATCCGGACCGGCAAGCGGAGCGGCGCATGCTCGTCGCCACCACAGGCGCCGATGAAGCGCGCGCGTCCAATGTCCTTGTCCCCGGTGAACTCATGGCGTTTCAACAACTTGTCCGGCGCATTCCCGTTGGCGCACAAGTGATGGACGCCATATTGCATCTCGTGCGCAGCGCCCGGCCAGACGAAGACGCCAATAGTCTCGCACAGAAATATGTCTCATGGGGCCCCGGCCCGCGCGCCAGTCAGGCTTTGATGCTGTCGGTGCGGGCCCGCGCGCTTCTGCAAGGGCGCTTGTCGCCCTCAATTGACGATGTGCTGGCGCTCGCCGCGCCCGTTTTGCGTCACCGCATGGCGTTGAGCTTTGCCGCGCGCGCGGAAGGGATGCGGGTGGGCGACGTGGTCGCGCAACTGAGTGAGACCCTGGGATAGGGGCGACAAAAATATGGCTCTGGCCCGCACGAAAAACTTAAAATCCGGCTCTCGCGCCGCTGCAAACCGGCGCCGCGCTGAAAAACTCGCCGCGCCTTTGCCGCCCTTGATGGTGGAGGCGGAACGCGTCGCCAGCACCGTGGCTCAAGGCATTCATGGGCGGCGGCGGATCGGCGTGGGCGAGAGTTTTTGGCAATACCGCCATCACCGGCCCGAAGATCCGGCAAGCGCGATCGATTGGCGTCAATCGGCCAAAACTGATCACCTTTATGTGCGCGAAAATGAGTGGGAGGCGGCCGAAAGCGTTTGGCTATGGCGTGACGCATCGCACTCTATGCATTATGCGTCAGACGAAACGCTGCCCACAAAATACGATCGGGCCACGCTCCTGACATTGGCCGTCTCAATACTTTTGCTGCGCGGCGGCGAGCGCGTGGCTTTGCTGGGACGAAGCGCCGCGCCCGCCGCGGGGCGTCTTGTCATACGCCGCCTTGCCGTTGACCTTGCCCAAGACGAGGCCGCGCCTAGCAGCCTGCCGCCGCAAGATCTGTTGCCGCGCTTTGCCCAAAGCGTACTGATCAGCGATTTCCTTTGTCCGCTGGAACCGCTGGAGACCACGCTCAGCAATTTTGCCGAACGGGGCGTGCGCGGGCATTTGCTGCAAATTCTCGATCCGGCGGAAGAAGAGCTTCCCTTTGAAGGCCGGACAAAATTCGAAGGCGTGGAAGAGCCCTCACAGCTCACCGTCGGACGCGCGGAAGCTTTGCGCGCGCCTTATAAGCAACGCCTCGCCGCCCACCGCGCGGCCTTGCAGCGCATGGCGCAAGCTTTGGGGTGGACGTTTTCAACGCACCGCACGGACCACAAAGCGGGGCTTGCCCTGTTGGCGCTTTATGGCGCGTTGTCCGGCGATGCCTTAAGCCAAATGTCGGCGCCGGGGCGCGCGCGGGCGAACCCGTCATGCTGAATATCGGACCTCTTGCTTTCGCGTCGCCATGGATTTTGACGGCGCTTCTTGGCTTGCCCATTCTCTGGTGGTTGCTGCGCGTCTTGCCGCCCGCGCCAAAACGGCGGCGTTTTCCCGCCATCCGGTTTCTGCTTGGCCTCAACGCAGATCAGGAAACACCGGCGCACACGCCTCTCTGGCTGCTTATATTGCGTCTTTGCCTTGCGGCGGTGGCCATATTGGCGCTGGCGGACCCAATCTGGAACCCCGTCGCGCCGAATGCGCACCGGGCGCAGATCGTGGCGGTGGATGATGGGTGGACGTCTGCGGCGCGGTGGTCTGCGCGCCAAAACGCCCTCAGCGCACTGATTGACGAAGCGGAGCGCCAGGGTAATGAGATTCTCATCCTGACAACCGCCCAAAGGGCGCCTGGCGATGCGTTGCAGGCCAATCCGGGTTTTATGGCGCCCGCCGATGCGCGCGGCGTCGCCCACACTCTGGAGCCGAAAGCCTGGCTGCCTGACCGGCGCGCGGTCTTAGAGCGGCTGGTCAGCGTCAGTCAAAATCTGTCCGAGCGGGATTTAAGCGCCGACGTGACCTGGATCAGTGACGGGCTTGATTATGGCGCCGCGATGGACTTTGCCAAAGCTCTGACAAAACTGGGTCCGGTCACTTTACTGAGAGAAGGGTCGGAGACAATCACTTTAGGCGTCAAATCTCCGCAGGCCACGGCGGATGGGTTTTCAGTCCCTCTCATACGCACGCCGATCGGCGCCGCGTCCCAAGGCCGCGTGCGCATCATAGGTCAAAACACCCGCGTTCTGGGTTATGGCTCTTTCTCTTTCGATGTCGGCCAAGCGGAAACCAGCGCCGAAATCTCCCTGCCGCTTGAACTGCGCAATGAAGCGCGGCGCGTTGAGATTGAAAACCACGCCTCGGCGGGCGCCGTGTTTTTGCTCGACGAGCGTTGGCATCGCCGACTTGTGGGCCTTGTATCATCAGGCAGCGGGCAGGACGACCGGCCTCTCTTGTCCGATCTCTATTACCTGGATCGCGCGCTAAACCCTTACACAGAAATCAGGACAGGATCGATCCAGGAACTCCTCAAGCAGAATATTTCCGTCCTTGTACTGACCGATATAGGTCAGATCGTCGGCGCCGAAAAAGACGCGGTGCGTCTCTGGGTCGAGAAAGGGGGAACGCTGCTGCGCTTTGCCGGACCGCGCATGGCGGCGCGCAATGATGATTTGATCCCGGTGATGTTGCGTCAAGGCGGGCGCGCTCTGGGCGGCGCTCTGTCCTGGGCCGAACCGCAAAAATTAAGCCCGTTTGACAAAAGCAGTCTTTTCCACGGCCTTGCCATACCAAGCGATATCACCGTCAGCCGCCAGATTCTGGCCCAGCCCACCGGCGATCTGCCGCAACGCACATGGGCGCGCCTTAC
>JAJFIM010000243.1 GCA_021774995.1 Alphaproteobacteria bacterium
CCTGGTGAGTCTCCAGAAACACCGCCGCCACCCCCACAGCCACCGCTGCGCGCGCCAAAACGGGCACGAATTCACGCTGCCCGCCGCTGGTGGCGCCCTGCCCGCCCGGCGTCTGCACCGAATGTGTGGCGTCAAAGACCACTGGCGCGCCAAAACCGGCCAGAATCGGCAAAGACCGCATGTCGGACACCAGCGTATTATAGCCGAAACTGGCGCCCCGTTCCGTCACAAGCACATTCGGATTGCCGCCTGCAACGACTTTGTCCACTACGTTTTTCATATCCCAAGGGGCGAGGAACTGGCCTTTTTTCACATTGACCGCCGCGCCTGTTTGGGCCGCTGCTAACAAAAGATCTGTTTGGCGGCATAAAAAGGCCGGAATTTGCAAAATATCGACAACAGAAGCCACCGGCGCGCATTGCTCGGCCGTATGCACATCCGTGAGCACGGGAACGCCGATTTCCTGTTTTACTGCCGCGAAAATGGGCAAGGCCTGTTCAAGGCCCAGTCCCCGCGCACTGGCGGCGCTTGTGCGATTGGCTTTGTCGAACGAGGACTTATAAATAAAGCCCATTTTCAAGGCGGACGCGATCTCTTTCAGACGTCCGGCCATCTCCAAGGCGTGTTCCCGGCTTTCCATGGCGCACGGCCCCGCAATCAGTGTCAAAGGCCGATCATTCGCGATATCGACCGCGCCGACGCGGACTGTGGAATTGGGTGTCATAAAGGGTGGTCCATTGTAATCTAGAATCTTCTCCAACCAGTCATCCCGGACGTTACATGAGCCCAAAAACCAATGGTTTTTGATTGGCGACTGTTAGATCCGGGATCCATAGCGATGAATTCTCATCTTGCCGCCCTGGATACCAGATAGCTCATTTTGTCAGCCAAATCAAAGATTTGGGACAAACTGGCTTCTGGGATGACGGAATTATGCAAACATAGTTTGGCCTCTGTTATGCTAACATAAGCCTCGGAAGTCACGTGGAAAGGACAAAATGATGAAAACACCCGCCTTACTTCTGGCCCTCATGATGTCCGTCCAGGCCGGATATGTCAGCACCGCCAATAGCACGGAGGCGTCGGTAAGTTGGCGCTTTCTGGAATTACACGTAACGCCCAAACCGGCGGCGCTCACACCGCCGCCGCAAAACGCCGCCCTTCGCGCCGCCTGCGGCGATATCAATGGGGCCGTCTGGCAGTGCGCCGAGGCCAGTCCAGCATTGAAGAAATACAGAACTGCTCTGCAAACGCGCCGCCGCGCGCTTGAAAGCGCACTTGATCGCATGGCGCAGTTTCCCCAATCCTCTGACGGCACGGACTTTCAGTTGGTTTTGGCTCAGTCCGGATTAGCGCGGAACCAAATTCCGCCCGCTCTGATGCGCAAAATCAAAACAACGCGCTTTATTGTCGCCTGGCAAGGCAACCGCCGCGACCGGCCGCGCGAGCCGTATTTTCCGTATTAGGGGTCTGGACGCTTAAGTTGCTCTGTTATGATGAGTGAAATTTGAATTAGAACGGGGCAAAAGTCATAAGAAGTAGGGATTTCTTATTCCCAATTCTCATCTATGACTTTTTGTATTTCCGGATAATTTTCGTCGGTTTCTGAAAAGTCACGACGCATGTCAGCAAGTTGAGCTTTTAATTCTACGATTGTTTTTGCATAGCCCGGATCGTCATAACGATTGTGAAGTTCTTCTGGGTCTTTTTCGAGGTCATAAAATTCCCAGCCGGGTGGCGTCGTAACCACTGATCGCGGTAATTCTTCGCCTCTGCTCATATCGACGCCGTAATACTCGCCGCGCGGGAGTTCGGCGCCACCATAATCATCTTTTGTGAGAACTTTCCGAGACATATAATCCATTCCGTAAAAGAATATTAGTTTTTATCTCTTCGTTCTTATGCCGAAATGAGCGGGGACGTCGTGATAGGCCCGATGCATCCAAAATCTATAATACGTGGCTTGCCTCCAGTCAGGCGGGATAACGCCTTCAAGTACAGATGCAAAACTACGTCCTTGCATATAGCCGGGGGTCTCCCTCCCCACAAGATCTAGCAGGAATGGCGCGAAATCCGTATTATTAATGAGTAAATCGCTGCGCTGTGGAGCCTCGCGTTTATCAGGGTGCCGTACGATCAAAGGCATGCGGATGGACTCCTCATACATCCAACGCTTGTCAATCAAATCATGCTCTCCAAACATCAATCCCTGATCGCTCGTATATATGATGATAGTGTTTTCATAGAGTCCTGACTGTTTGAGATATGCCACCAACAGCCCAATATTGTCGTCAAGACCTTTTGCTGTGCGCAGATAGCGTTTCAAATATTCCTGATAGGCCAGGTGCGTGTATTCAGAGTTCGGCAACGCATTGTCGATATCCATCCAAACGCCCATATTGCGATCTGGATTTCGTTTTGAGACGGACGACCCAATGACATTAATGAGACTGTCTTCTTCGCCGCGCGTGGAGATGGAGCCAAAGTCCGGTTGTGCATAAAGACTTGCCGGTTCAGGAATCTCCGTATCTACAAGATAATCTGCATAACGAGGCGCATACTCATACAAGTCGTGAGCTGCTTTGTATTGAAGCATGAGAAAGAACGGTTTAGTTTTTTTCTTGAGCTTGTAACCAGCTTAAGGCTTGATCCGTGATAATGTCTGTAGAATGGCCCCTGTATGCAACTGTGTTTTTCGGCCATGGCTGATCGCCGCGCACACGAAAATCAGGATTAAAATAAGCGCCCTGTCCAGGTAAAACTTTGTAGTAATCAAAAGCCGCCGGTTCATCTTTTAGATGCCATTTTCCGATGATGGATGTGTAATACCCCGCCTGCGACATAAGCTGTGCGAGATATTGTCTGCTCGCCGGCAATCGACCGCCTAAATCAAGGACGCCATTTGCCTGGCTGTATTGGCCCGTGAGTATTGTCGCTCGGCTTGGCGCGCAAATGGAATTAGTGACAAAGACGTTGTCAAAAATCGTACCTTCTTTTGCAAGTTCATCAATTCTTGGCGATGGGTTGAGTGATGCTAGACGCGATCCATATGCGCCGATCGCCTGAGTGGTGTGGTCGTC
>JAJFIM010000244.1 GCA_021774995.1 Alphaproteobacteria bacterium
TTGCCTTTGGACTGAGGCTTCGACCTGCGCATCGCCTTGCTCGTTTTTGGCCAGACCGTTTAACACTTCGATCATCAAGCGCCCGATTTCCGTGAATTCTTTAACGCCAAATCCACGCGTCGTGCCCGCCGGCGATCCCACGCGTATACCTGAAGTCACGAAAGGTTTTTCAGGATCAAACGGCACGGCGTTTTTGTTACAGGTAATTCCGGTCCGCTCCAGACTTGCCTCGGCCGCCTTGCCGGTGAGACCCATGGGCCTCAAATCTATAAGCGCCAAATGCGTATCGGTGCCGCCCGAGACGACATCAAGGCCGCCCTCGGAAAGAGTTTTCGCCAGCGCTTTGGCGTTATCGATCACGTTTCGCGCATAAAGCTTGAAATCAGGCTGCAGGGCCTCATGAAACGCCACCGCCTTGGCGGCGATCACATGCATTAGCGGCCCGCCTTGCAGTCCTGGAAAGATTGCCGAATTGATCTTTTTGGCCAATGCCTCATCATTTGTGAGGATCATCCCGCCGCGCGGGCCACGCAATGTTTTGTGAGTCGTGGTGGTGACAACGTCGGCCAGTTCCAAAGGACTGGGGTGCAGCCCCGCGGCAACGAGACCAGCGAAATGCGCCATGTCGACCATGAACAGCGCGCCAACTTCGTCGGCGATCTCTCGAAAACGCGGAAAATCAATCACGCGCGGATAAGCCGACCCCCCCGCAATAATCAGTTTGGGTTTATGCTTTAGCGCTAAATCACGCAACTGGTCATAATCAATCCGATGGTCGTCTTCGCGCACGCCATATTGGATCGCGTTAAACCATTTTCCCGACAGATTAGGCGCCGCGCCGTGGGTGAGATGGCCTCCCGCCGCCAGGCTCATGCCGAGGATCGTATCGCCGGGCTGAAGCAGCGCCAGATAAACTCCGCCATTGGCTTGCGCCCCCGAATGAGGCTGCACGTTGACAAAACCGCATTTGAACAGGCGTTTGGCGCGCTCTATCGCCAGACTTTCAGCGACATCCACATATTCGCACCCGCCATAATAGCGCCGTGACGGGTAGCCTTCCGCATATTTATTGGTAAGCACGCTGCCTTGGGCTTCTAAAACGGCAATGGAAACAATATTTTCTGAAGCGATCAGTTCAATCTGATCCTGCTCGCGCTTAAGTTCATCGCTTAAGGCGGCGAAAATTTCTGGATCGGAATCCCGAAGACTGGTTGAGAAAAGTTCACTCATGGGGTCTCTCACGCTCTCTGGCTGCGCTGGCGCCATGTGGGTTTTAAGATACATGCCGCTATCTGTGTCCGTAATGGGCGGCTTCTACCATATCTTGGGAGGCGGCGCTATACGCCTCGCGACATCAAAAACGCTAACTCTCAGTAAAAGGACCTTGGGGATTGCGTTCAATGACGTTGAGCATGATCCCGTCAGGGTCGAGGAATGTCATTTCCCGGCGCGTGTCCCGGCCCGGCGCTTGAAAGGGAATTGGCGGCGAAATGATCCGATGTCCGCCATCCACGAGTCGCTGCTGAAGCGCCGCCAGGTCGTCACAGTAAAAAACCAGGCACGCCTGCCCGGTATGTGCGCCCGCTTCTCTGTCGCGCGCCCCGCTGCGCCCGTCACCCGCCAGTTCAAAAAGCCCCACCATGCCGTGGCCGCACCCCTCCACTTTCAATATTTTTGCGCGCATTTGTTGCCCCAAAGGCAATCCAAGAAGGTCTGGCAAGGCGGGGTCGTCAAGCGTCCCTTCGAAAAATACGTCTCGAAGGCCTAAGACGGTTTCGTAAAACCGATGGGAGCGCTCAAGGTCAGAGACAAAGAGCGCAGTGCGCACCACTGGGCTAAGTTTCATCTAAAAATCCCATCAGCAAACGATCCCGGGGCCGCCTCCAGACTCATCCTTTTTCTTTTTGAGCACATAACGCAGTTTAGCAAGAACGTTGCGTTCAAGAGCAATTTGAGACGCGTTTTCAGGTCCGACGATACTCACCTCGATCTGGGTGGCGACATGAATGGCGGACACTTTGATCGAAGCGCCCATGGGTAAAAATTCGAAAATAACCTCGCCGATCTCCGTCGCTCCATCCCTTTGTTCACTCATCGATTCACGCAGCTCTTTCAATCCCGAAGCGCGCCCACGCGGCGTCGAGCGCCGTCATCAGGGCACTCATCATCTCATCATCGTGATAGGGGCCCGGCGTGAAGCGCAACCGCTCCTCCCCGCGCGCCACGGTTGGATAATTAATGGGTTGCACATAAATGCCATATTCCTCAAGAAGATAATCCGCAACTTGCTTGCAGCGCGCCGCGGCGCTTATTTTAACCGGCACGATATGGCTTTGCGAAGGCATCATCGGCAGACCCCGCTCATTCATCAAGGCTTTCAACACGGCGACGCGAGAATGCAGAGCTTCCCTTTCAACCCGGCTCTTTTTCAAATGGCGCACGCTCGCCAGCGCCCCCGCCGCCAGGACGGGCGACAGAGACGTCGTAAAAATAAATTCGGGAGCGGCGCAGCGCACGGCGTCGACCAGCGCCGCGCTGGCGGCGATATACCCGCCCATCACGCCAAAGGCTTTGGCCAATGTGCCCTCGACAATATCGATGCGATCCGCCGCCCCGTCACGCTCCGCAACGCCGCCGCCCCGGCGTCCATAGAGCCCGACCGCATGCACCTCGTCCACATACGTCAAGGCGCCATATTTTTCCGCTAGATCGCAGATAGGCCCTATGGGCGCGATATCGCCATCCATGGAATAGACCGATTCAAAGGCAATGATTTTAGGACGGTCTTTGGGACAGACGGCCAGCAAGGAGTTCAAATGCGCAAGATCATTGTGCCGCCAAATGCGTTTTTCCGCCTGACCCCGGCGCATGCCTTCAATCATCGAGGCGTGATTGGACGCGTCCGAAAACACCGCCACGCCCGGCAAGGCCTTCACCAGCACGCCCAGCGTTGCTGCATTGGCGGTATAGCCGGAAGTAAAAAGCAGGCCCGCGTCTTTGCCGTGAAGGTCCGCAAGCTCCCCCTCCAACTCCGAATGGGCCGGGTTGGTGCCGCTGATATTGCGCGTGCCGCCCGCGCCCGCGCCAAAACGGCTGAGCGCCGTCTCCATCGCCGCGATGACGTCTGGATGTTGCCCCATGGCGAGATAATCATTTGAGCACCACACCACCGCATCCCGAACGCCGTTTGGCCCAGCCACGCGCGCGCGGGGGAAAGCACCGCTTTGGCGCTCCACATCCACAAAAATACGGTAGCGCCCTTCCGCTTTGACGCGCGCCACTTCCCGCTGGAAGATTTCGTCGTAATTCATCTGATCCAACTAAGACTCTTCACAAGCCATTTCAACTCTCCGCCCACAAACCCCGATCAACCAACACACGCCTCAGCACCCGCAATTTGTCGGTCATGATACCATGAACGCCCAGGCTTAAGAGTTTTTTCATATCGGCCGCCTCATTCACCGTCCACACGTGAACGGGAAGATTACGGGCTTTTGCCGCCGCGATAAACCGCCGATCCACAATCGTCACGCCTTTGCGCGCCACGGGAACCTGTACGCAGGCGGCCTTAAAAGGCCCGGCGGGCAGGCCGAAACTCGCCAAGCGCAGCCGCGCAACTTCAGAAGGACTCATAGACGTGCAGAGTCTCGGCCCCAGCGCCGCCCGAAGCCGGGCAAGCCTTGCTCCGGAGAATGACCCAACACAGACCCG
>JAJFIM010000245.1 GCA_021774995.1 Alphaproteobacteria bacterium
GCCGCACATGCTTGCGGAACTCCGAAAGTTTATTGCGTCTTCTCTGCAATCGAAAATTTACGCAGAGATTGATAAAGATTTGACACAGATTCCAGGCCCCGATCTCCCCCCTCATTTTTCGGAAGTCCTCGCTTTGTAAGGGGGAATTACATTCAATTTAGTTTTGAGCGGCGATTGCTTCCAGAAAAGTCTCCCCGAAGCTTTCCAGCTTGCGGGGGCCAACGCCGTTGATGCCGGCCATCTGTTCAAGCGTTGCCGGGCGTTCGCGCGCCATTTCCATTAAAGTCGCGTCAGAGAACACCGCATAAGCGGGCGCCTTGCGGCTGCGGGAAAGAGCGAGCCGGAGTTTTTTGAGGGCGGCGAGAAGATCCTGGTCGCTCTCGGCCACAGGCGGCCCCAGCGTTTTACCCTTCTTTGCCGGGCGCGCGGGTTTGAGCGTAGTGATCTCGCGCAGCGCGAATTCTTCCGTCCCGGCCGCGACGGCGTGGCCGCCCCGCGCGATCTGAAGCGCGCCGTATTTCTGGATATTGATCATAAGATAATTTCCGGCAACGGCCTGGCGGATGAAGGCCCGCCAGTATTCTTTTGCGTGCGCGGCGCCCGCGCCAAAAGCCCATAACCGGTCATGGCCGCGCTCAAGTATCTTTTGCGTCTTGGCGCCCCGCAGCACATCGATGATATGCGCCCCGCCGAATACTTGGCCCGTGTCTTTGATCACGGCGAACAGCATTTGAGCTTTTTGCGTGCCGTCCACCATTTTGGGCGGGTCGAGGCAATTGTCGCAATTACCGCAGGCGTGCGCCTCCTCGTCAAAATAGGCGAGCAGGGCGGTCCGCCGGCACGTCGCCGCGTCGCAAAAGGCGAGCAGCGCGTCGAGCCGTTTGTGTTCGCGCATTTTATGCGCTTCATCCTCGCCGTCCTGTTCAATGAACTGGCGGCGCAGGCGCATATCGGCGAGGCTGTAGAGAAGAAGAGTTTCGGCGGGCAATCCGTCGCGCCCGGCGCGGCCGATCTCCTGATAATAGGCCTCCATACTGCCGGGCAGGTTCAAATGGCACACATAGCGGATGTCGGGCTTGTCCACGCCCATGCCGAACGCAATGGTCGCCACCATGGTGACGGCGTTCTCGCTCATAAAACGATTTTGATGCGCTTTGCGCGTCTCCGAATCCCGGCCCGCATGATAAGCCATGGCGTTGAAACCCGCTGCGCTTAAGAATTCCGTCACTTCCTCAGTGAATTTACGCGACAGACAATAGACAATGCCCGCCGCGTCGCGTTTATCGTCAAGAAAGGCCAGAAGCTGCGCCTTCCAGTCGCTTTTGGGCGCGGCCCCAAGCATAAGATTGGGCCGGTCGAAGCCGTGCACGATGGTGCGGCCTTCATTGCGAAAGAGTTTTTGCGCGATATCGTCCCGCGTTGCTTCGTCGGCGGTTGCCGTGAATCCGGCGATTGCGGCGCGGGGAAAGTGCGCGCGCAGGCTGGACAGTCGCTCATATTCGGGGCGGAAACTGACCCCCCATTTGGAGATGCAATGGGCTTCGTCAATGACCAGAAGCCCGGGGTCGAGCTGCGCGACGGCGCCGAGCATGCGCGCGCCCATGAGGCGCTCAGGCGACAGGTAGAGCAGGCGGCAGGCGCCAGACGCCACGGCGCGCCAGTTTGCCACTTGTTCATCGCGCGTCAGCCCGGAGTGAATGCACGCGGCAACGACGCCGTTGGCCCGCAGCGCGGCAATTTGATCGTCCATCAACGCCACAAGAGGCGACACCACGATTGTGAGGCGTTCTGAGAGCAGTGCGGGGATCTGGTAGCACAAAGACTTTCCCGCCCCTGTAGGCATGACGGCGAGCACGCTCGTTCCGGAGGTGAGAAGATCCACAATCTCCTCCTGCTCGGGGCGGAAAGCGGCATAGCCGAACACATCGCGCAAAATTTGGGCGGCTTCCCGGCTCATGAGGGATTTTCTTGAGAATTGCGCCCGCCCGCCTTCAGGGCCAAGCGAATCTCCCGCTCCAATGAATTGAGAAAACTGGATCTGTCGGCCTTGGAAAAGGGCCGCCCGCTATCCTGCCGAAACATGTCTGAGGCTCGCAAATGGGTCATCAAATCTCTTGTTGCGAGTTGATTGCCGATATTTTCGGGCGTGAATATATCGCCATTATGGCGCAGGACGCGCGCCCCCGCCGCCACGCATTTGGCGGCCAGAGGAATATCGCCGGTAATGACCACATCCCCGCCGCCGGCGCGCGCATCGATCCAGGCGTCAGCGACGTCAGGGCCTTGCCCGACGATAACGGTTTCAACCAACGGATGGCGGTTCGGGCGTATTCCGCCGTTCGAGACGATAAAAACGCGTACATTATGGCGCGCGGCGACTCGTATGGTCTCGTCCTTGACCGGGCACGCATCTGCGTCGATGTAGATGCTGGTCATGGAGGCGATCTCAAATTGGCGTGGGAAGGGGAAAGTGGCGCGCTTACCCAGTCATCGGCTTTCAACGGGGCGGTGTCAACCAACAGTTTTTTGGTTAAGCAGCAGTCCTAAATCGTCATCAGATAGATGCTTGCGCAAGTTTATTTGAGGTCGGTGCGCTCGCCGTAATTATCAGATTCGAGCCATTCTATCTGGGTCTTCAGTTTGCCAAGAATGATTTGGAATTGCGCGCGCTCCTTGGAGGTGAGGGCGGCCTCAATCACCTTTGCCCTCATTTTTGCAAGCGGCACCATGCCATCATGAAGGTCAACGCCTTGATCGGTCAGTCTGACTAGTTGCTTGCGGCCATCGCTTTGGTCTGGCAGGCGTTCAACATATCCATTTTTTTCCAACGTGCTGATCGCGCGGCTTACCGTCGCTTTGTCAAAAGCCGCAGGGCCGACCATGTCGGCGGCGCTCGCTGGTCCCTGATCCCCCAAAATGGCAATCACGCGCCATTCCCGAACGCCCACGCCAAACCTTTTTTGAAAGGTGCGCGATGCGCCAATGGACAGCATTCGGGCTACCTGGCTCAAACGAAAGGGCAAGTGATGGGCGAGATCCAACGGTTCGCGAACTTCATGCGGGGTATGCGGAGCCGCGGAAGTTTTTCTCTGCCTTGATTTATTATTCAATATCGACTCCGTTCTTTTTCGCATCACGCAGTTGACAACTTATACCTTTTTTTGAGGGTCGTCAGCATCCAGTCCTGGTTGCGTGAATTGCATACACTAATTGTTGAGTTACGTCGCGGTGTTTTGTGAGTAAAGTGGGCGGCGGAAAGACGCAGCTAGGCTGAAAAATAGTTGCAAGCGCAAGTATATTTGCCTAGGTTGACATAGAGATTTGATCTGATCCTAAACGCCTCTTATTAAACGCGTCGCCGTTGAAGATGATAAGAAAGGAAAACACCCTCTTGTGCAGATGAACAGATGCACCATAGTCGCGGCGCTCGCGGCATTTGGCGTCTTACTGGCCGCATTAAATTCTGCGCGGGGTGAAACGCTCAGGTTTGGCGTCACGATTCCGGAACGCACAGTTACAGTCCGGCAAGCGATGAAGCCGTGGGCTGAAGAAGTGAGCGCAGCATCCGAAGGCGCGTTGGATATTGTCCTTTATACGGGCGGATCACTAGGGCGCAGCGGCAAGCTGCAATATTGGATGCTGAAACAGGGCATTCTTGATATTACATGGCTCTTGCCCAGTAACACGCCAAACCTGTTTCCAAGCACAGACTTTTTTGAAATTCCTCTCAAAACTGACGATCCAATGGAAATGTCGCTTGTTTTCTGGCGCCTTTATGAACAGGGATATCTAAAGGGGTTTGAAGACATAAAACTCCTCGCGCTTTACGTCTCGCCGCCTTATCGGTTTCATCTTCGTTTTGCTTATAAGGACAGCAGCGATCTGCGCGGGAGGAAGATTCGCGCCGTCACGCATTTGCAGGCGAATTTATTAAAACAGGCGGGGGCAACGCCCGTCGGCGGCATCACGACAACGCAGGTCGCCGAGAATCTAAGCCGCGGGCTTATTGATGGCGCGCTGTTTAGCTGGCACGGCGTCAAACCGGTTGGCATCATGCGGGCGACGCATGTTCACGTCGATCAACCTATCACCTTCGCGCCCGCTTTGGTC
>JAJFIM010000246.1 GCA_021774995.1 Alphaproteobacteria bacterium
GAGGAGCCGGGAACAGATCAAGGCGTTCCGGGAACTGGCCACCGGGCGGGGGTATCTTTACCGCACCGTGCCCCGGCGTTATGGGGGGGCTGAACAGGCTGCCGATGTTCTGAAAGCCCAGGTCATACGCGAGGAATTTACCCGGGTGTGGGCGCCGCGCGAAGTTACCGGCAATGGCGTGATGATGCTGGTGCCGACCCTACTCGCCCATGGTGACGATTGGCAAAAGGAGCGCTTTATTGCGCCAACCCTGACCGGCGATTATATTTGGGCACAGGGCTATAGTGAGCCGGGGGCGGGAAGCGATCTGGCGTCGCTCAACACCCGTGCAGTGCTGGATGGCGACGAATGGGTGATCACCGGTCAGAAAGTCTGGACCACTGATGCCCAGCGGGCGCATTACATGTTTGCCTTGGTGCGTACTGAACCGGACGCGCCCAAGCATGCCGGCATCACCTACATGCTGATTGATATGGGCCAACCGGGCATTGATGTGCGGCCTTTGAAACAGATCACTGGCACGGCTGAGTTTAACGAGGTTTTCATCGATCAGGCGCGTACGCCGAAGGATTGGATCGTTGGGGAACGCGGAGAAGGATGGCGGATCTCGCGCAGCACATTGAGCTTTGAGCGCAATGCCGTCGGCAGTTCGGAAAGCTCCGTGGCGCTGTTCGGCAAATTGGTGAAGTTGGCGCAGCAAACCTACCTGAATGGTAGTCCTGCCATTCAGGACCCTGAGATCAGAGCCGCGATCAGTGAGATCGAAGGCGATGTTCTGGCGCATAAATATGCTGGTTTGTATCAATTGAGCTGCGATGCCGAGGGCCGTGATGCCGGGGCTATCCGTATCATGAACAAACAAATTCTCACCATGATCGCCCAGCGCATTTCCTTGGTGGCGCAGCGAATCATGGCTGATGCGGCACTGCTTATGCCCGAATACAGGAAAAACCATAAACCCGGACCGGAGCGCTGGGTGCAGCAATATTTCAATTCTCTGGCAGCGGCGATCGGTGGCGGGACCTCGAATATTCAGCGGAACATCATCGCTGAGCGGGTTTTGGGTCTGCCGCGCGATCCGATGCAGCGGGGCCAGAAATGAAGTTCGATCTATCCGAAGACCAGCGCCTTCTACAGGACCAGATTGCCCGGTATCTCGAACGCGAATTTCCAGAGGCCAGATTGCGTAAAGCGTTCGACAATGACAGCGGCTTCGATACAGACCTGTGGAAGGGTCTGATGGCTCTTGGGCTTGGTGGGGTGATGGTGCCTGAAGAGTACGGCGGGTTGGGTCTTGAACTCCTAGACCTGGCCGTCATCAGTGAAACGCTAGGATATGCAGCGGCGCCGGGCCCGTTTTTGGGCCACGTATTGGCGGGACTTGCGATCACACTGGCCGGAGACAAGGCGCAAAAGGCGCACTGGCTGCCGAAACTTGCATCGGGAGAGGTCATCGCGACCGTGGCCTTAGGCGAGTCACAGAATGCTTGGTTTCCTGATCAGTGGCAGTTATCGGGAACAACTTCTTTGATGGGTGAAAAACGAAATGTCATGAATGCGCTGCAGGCGAAGTTGTTTGTCGTAGGTACGAAGGGGGGTGGCTTGGTTTTGGTTTTCGATCAATCTGAATCCTTGGTCATCACCTCACCGGAAGTAACTGATCGTACGAGACGCATATATCATATGAATTTTAACGGGGTTCACTTCGAGCCATTGGCGGGGAAAAGTCCTGGTGGGATTTTAAATACGGCTTGGCGCGTGTGCGATGCAGGTCAGATTCTTCTGTCGGCTGATGCTTATGGAGGGGCGCGATTAATGCTTGATATGTCCGTCTCTTATGCCAAAGAGCGTGAGCAGTTTGGTGTTGCCATCGGGCATTTTCAGGCTGTCAAGCATCAGCTCGCGGACATGGCGTTGATGATAGAACCGAATTTTGCGCTTTACTGGTATGCCGCCCATGCCTTTGATCATATAGACTCAGATAGATCGCGAATGGCGTCCATCGCAAAAGCTCATATAACAGAATGTTATAGCCGGGTTTGTCGTCAAGCAATCGAGATTCACGGTGGTATTGGTTACACTTGGGAGCATTCTGCTCATATCTGGTTAAAACGATCAATGCTGGACTGGGCTTATCTGGGTGCGCCGACTGTACATCGCGCGCGAGCGACTGATATGGCCGGCTGGTGACAAGGCGGCACTGGAAAATGTCGGGGGTTGCTTTGGCGCTTTAATCAGTGTCATGTTTGTTGAAATTCATCAATTGATATCCTTAAAAGATGTAAAATCCGGTGGGGATAGCTTCAGCGATAAGATTGATATGGGGAGAAGGCGTTATGGCATTTTCAGCTTCATCTGAATCTATCCCACTCACTGGAAACCCGGCACGACCAATCGTCTGGTGGGCCGGAATCGGCTTTTTCTTCGTCAGTCTCGAGATATATATTTTCGGATCCTGGATTCTGTCCGATAAGTTTACACCCACTGATCCTGGTCCATCGCCTTTGCCGGGCTACACAGAACTTTTCATCACGTTCTTTGAAGGGGTGGGATTAGTTTTAGGGATTGGAGTTTTGTTGTGGTTTGCGCGATTGGCCTGGCGAAGACAGGCCTTGCCGGCTGCGGGTGTGTTAATTCTCGGCTGGTTGACAGCATTCTGGCAAGACCCTCTCATCAATTACTTTCGACCAAACTTTACCTATAATTCCTATTTTAACAATTTTGGTTCCTGGTCGGAATTTATACCGGGCTGGCGCAGTCCCAATGGATCGAAAATGCCCGAGCCCCTTTTTTTTGATTTTGGAGTCTATTTATTTGTCATCCCGTTTGGTTGTTTTGTTTGCGCTTTTGCTTTGCGAAAGGCCAAAAAACGCTGGCCGCACCTCAATACGGTCCAGCTCATCTTAATCGCTTTTGCGGCAATGTTCTTCTATGATCTGATACTGGAAGCGATTTGGGTGCGCTCAGGTGTCTATGCGTATCCCGGTGCGATTTGGAGTTTGTCACTCTGGGGGGGCGAGCATTATCAGTTCCCGATCTATGAGTCGATTTTCTGGGGTGCAGCGCTGGCAGCGGTAGGATCACTATATTACTTCCGGGATGATAAGGGTCATATGCTGGTCGAGCGCGGCATAGAGAAGTTAAAAAGCGTACGCGGTCAAACGATTTTACGCATCCTAGCTGTGGGTGGTTTCGTTAATATGGCGTATTTGACATACAGCATCCTTTATTTACTGACGACATTTCAGATTGATGCTTGGCCGGATAATTATCCCAGTCATATACGTAATGGTTTATGCGGTATCGGAACGGATTATGAATGCCCCGGTCCCGATGTTCATATTCCCATTAAAGGCTCCGGGCCTTTGCCCCCCTATACCGGCCGTAATTAAAACCATCTCCTATGGTGCTTGCTCGTCCTGCGCCCCGTTGTTGAGGGGCGGGCCCGTATAAGGGATAACTTCGATACCTTCTATGCTGCCTGGTCTGAAGGTGCTTTTATCAAGCGGTTTGATGGCAATGGAATATTTGCCTTCGGGCGTTCCTCTTGGCATCGGCACGTGCGGTCCTGGGCATTCGTAATTTGTTCCGTTGCCGCACAATCCATTGAGCAGATAGCCGGGATAACCTTCAGGGAATGGGTCGCCGTGCATTCCGAAAGTTTGCATGGGAAGCGTGTAGGTCACGAGCATGATGACATTTAGGCAGCCGTGCAAAGCCAACAAGCGCAGACCAGTTTTCGTACCTCTTGAGTTTTTCAGTTCCTCTGTGCCCCTTTCACACCACATGAAACCTTTGTCATCTTTGTAATAACGTAATTGTGCGCAGATACCCCAAAGAAAGGCGCAAGCAACCATCTCGTAGAGGGGGAATTGATAAGTTTCTCCGCCCCAAAGAGACAGAGAGCGAATCGCCCCCGCGTAAGCGTAAAGTCCGGGCCGCACAAACAGCAATTCCATCAGAATATCCACAATGCCTGCTGCCACGAGTGCTACAAGGAGCAGGCCGAGTGAGCCAGTTTCAGGCCTGTACCGTTTGGTGATTCGCATGGCCCAGCAGGCGAGAAGCGTAATCGCCAACATGTTCCAGATATAAGCGATACCCCAAGTTAAAATAGGCTCGGGCAGCAAATGGGCATTGGGGGCGAGGGCACCTGGAACCTGCTCAACCCAAACGCCCAGATTAAAGTGAGCCGAATTGAAAAGAAACCAATTCGTGTTGTAGTTGATGAGAGGGTCCTGAAAATACATCGGCGTGAAGGCGAGAATTATCAAACCGTCCGAGGAAATATATCCATTTTGTTTCCAGGGCTTATAGACAAAGGTATAAAAAAATACGATGAGCATAACCGGACTGAAAATATCGAAGAACATTGCCAGGTTATCTAACCAGAGCGGTACAGGAGAGTCAGCCGGCGGGAAGATCCGTTCCGCCTGCCCACTGATGAACCACATGGAAAAGACATAGATTTCAAGCACAAGGAACGCGACGCCAATAACCGCCCATATTTTTATGGGTTGTGTCTTGCGCCCTTGTATTGAATACACCGTTTCATGGGCAATATCCGTCATCCCGCTTCCTCCAAAATTATCCGCCTGCCGCCGTTACTTCATTCATGCGCACAGATCAGATGACAGCCGTTAGGCGGTTGAAAAACCAGCGCCGTTTTTTTAGTCGCGAACCTGGAATCTCTGATTGTGCTCACCCTGCTAAAATAGTATACTGATTATGTCAAATATCAGGAAAATGCCCCACCGTCAATTTTGGCTGTGGTCTAAAGCAGTTCGCGTGCGCGGATTAAATTGTGAAGAGCAGGGTGGCACCAGAGAATGCGAAAGGAGTGAAGCCTTGGAAATGATACTCGATTATCTACAAGTTGCAGCAGTATGTACCGTCATTGTTCTGGTCTGGGTCATGTGGCTGAAGAGAGTCTGGCCTTTCAAATGATATGGCCTAACTGGTTTGCCGGGCGAGTTGCGTTGAAGTGGATCTTTTATGCGGCAAGTTTTGATGAGGCGCTTATGGAGGCGGAACTTAGGAGGATATAATCGAAACAATGGATGATTCTGTACTGCGCGCTTTGCCTGAGTCTACTTCTATCGAATATTTTCCGGTTGGTCATGAAGTTGAATTATTTCGGGCAGCATGGACGAGTAAGCTGCCTGTTTTGCTGAAGGGGCCTACGGGCGTCGGCAAAACCCGTTTCGTCGAGTATATGGCGCAAGATCTGAGGCGTCCGTTGATCACCGTACCGTGCCATGAGGATTTAACGGCCGCTGATCTTGTGGGGCGTTATATCCTTAAGGGAGGGGAAACGGTCTGGATTGATGGGCCTTTGACGCGGGCGATCAAGCAGGGAGCGATCTGCTATCTGGATGAAATCGTAGAGGCGCGCACCGATACAATCGTTGTTCTTCATCCGGTGACCGACCACCGACGTGAGTTGCACATTGAGCGTTTAGGTCAAACACTGAAAGCACCGGATTCATTTATGGTCGTGATGTCCTATAACCCTGGATATCAAACCTTGTTAAAGGATCTAAAACCTTCAACACGGCAGCGTATGGTCGCTATAGATTTCAATTTTCCACCTCCTGAAATCGAAGAGCGCATTTTAACATCGATATATTCTATTGATCCTATATTTGCAGAGAAACTGGTCCGGCTTGGGAATGCTATTCGTCGCTTGCAGGCTCCAGGTCTCAGTGAAGTGGCATCAACGCGTGCATTGATTGCGGTAGGTAAGCTGGTGAAGGCTGGCATTGAGCCCCGGGATGCTGCGATATCAGCCCTGGCATCGGCTTTATCAGATGATCCTGAAGTTGTTGACGGATTAACCAATGTTATTGACACGTATTTAGCCTGATGAGAGATGATCGCAATATATCCGCATCCAATCGGATGAGTATGGGTAATATGCCACCTTCTTTGTCTTGGTTGGGTAGTGTGGTTGCAGGCGAGCCTCTTATTGTCCGACCAGCACGGGAGGGGATGCGAAGCTATACGGATGGAGTTGTAATATTCATTGATACATTGCTGAATGAGGATGAGAGAAGATTAGCCACTATTGCTCACGCCTTACTCATTGCAGGTGGAAGCCTGACTGTTCCGGATTTTAAAAAATTACGTGGGCGGCCCTCAGTCGCACAACGTTTTTTTGCCTTAGAACTGGTGAGATGTTCGATGTTTTGTGAGTCTTTTTTACCCCCGGGTTTTCTTTGCGCTCTGACTGATTATCTCGATTTTCCATGTCCTGAGAGTGCAGAGGAATCACTGCAGCGAGCATTCGCTAGCGTTGGAGAAATACCGGATATAGATCCAAAATGGGGAACTATCCGGCCATTTCGTCTCAGCACACAGCTGAGCCGGAAAGACAAAGGGCTGCGTTCAGGTCAATCTCCATTTGAGCGGGTGCAGGAGAAAGATATTTACATTCACGATGAAGACGATGAGCTGGACGAGAGCGGCAGTAAGGTTTTGCGCCTGTTTTCAAATCCCCTGTCAGCGGGGGCGATTGTTGACTACTTTCTCAAAATATTCGGTTTTGGCCGCTCGCCAAGCACCGATCACGATGATGCCGATGATGATGGCGGTGCAATGGCTCTGGGGTCTCAAACCCTCATCACGCAAGAGAATAGTCAATCTTCAGAATCTTTTACCATTACGGATGTGGAAAACTTGGAACTGATTTCTGAGCCGACGGAATGGCTTTATCCGGAATGGAATGTCCATCAGCTAAAGTATAAATATGAATGGGTGCGGTTGAGTGAAATCCCTCCATTTACTGGAGTGAATGTACAACAACCGATTGAGCATTGCGCCCTCTCACCTCAATCATTAAAAAAACATCTTGCGCGGGTTGGTGTTGAATTCGAAACGTGGCGCCATCAGCCCAAAGGAGATGATTTAGATCTGGATCGTCTCGTTGAGTATGTCATTGAAACACGTCAGGGGCAGCCGGCCAAAGACAATGTCTATCAGGCTGGATTGCGCACACGCCGTGACCTTAGTGTTCTTATTCTTCTTGATTGCTCTCAATCCACAGGGGATGAATTGGAACCCGGTAAAACTGTCTTCGGTCAACAAAGAGAAATTGCCCGGCATATTTGTTCAATCTTTCAGCTGTTTGGAGATCGCGTATCCCTATATGGGTTTCATTCATGGGGACGTCATCTGGTTCGGTTGCTCAGGATCAAACTTTTCGATGAGCGAATGAGTATGGCCATACACAATCGCCTAAACTCATTGCAACCCTCAGGCCTCACCCGGATGGGGGCGGCTATCCGTCATGCGACTCATATTTTGGAGAACGGGCGATACAATACACATCGGCTGATCCTCATGTTAACGGATGGATTCTCGTATGATGATGAATATGAAGGACGTTACGCCGAGGAGGATACGGCCAAAGCCTTGCGCGAAGCTGTGGATAAGGGAATTGCATGTGTTTGCGCTAATGTCAGTGGTGAAAAGGATGATGCATTTTTACGCCGACTTTATGGACCGGCGGCCTATGTCAGATGCGCCGATATGACTCAAGTTCCAGCATCTTTGCGGCGCATGATGCAAAGTGCAATTTTTGTTGCTTCGAAAGCAAAGAAAACTACGACTAGGAAAGCTGCCTAATGAAAGATTCTACCCCTATCATTGTTGGTGTTGGCCAATGCGTTGTGCGTGGCGAATCGCAATCTGATATTATGTCTCCTGTAGACTTAGCGGGTTTGGCATCGCGCCGGGCTCTTGATGATGCCTTATCATGTGCTGATCTGTGCGCTGAGATTGATTGCATCGCGGCGACACGTTTGACAGATGATTCTGCATCTTTCATGAAGCGCACCTTTGGGGGGGCCGAAAATGTTCCACGAGCTATCGGAAAGCGGATTGGGGCAAAACCGAAGCGCGCCATCTATTCAGTTCAAGGAGGGCAGAGTC
>JAJFIM010000247.1 GCA_021774995.1 Alphaproteobacteria bacterium
GGTTTGGGATGAAGACCAGGAACAACCCACAAGCGGTTTTGGCCGCCCTAAAGTTCTCGGCAATCCGGCCACCTTAAGCACTCTGCTCAGCTATGCCGAAGGCGGCGATGGCGCAACGCCTGTTGAAGGCATTCTCTACGGTCTCGCCCGGCAAACAATCGAACAAGGCGATGCTGTGGCGGCCCTGTTGCGCAGCGAAGAGGACCCCGCGCCCGGAACGGAAATAACCACGCCCAGCCTGGTTGAGGCTGTGCAGGATTTGCGCTGGAACGGCGCCACTTTCTCCTTGGTCGTCAAATGCTTTGATGGGCGTGAAATCGAAGTCGAAGGCCGCCCGGCGGGCGCTCAGGCCGTGGTCTGGCTCACAGACGTCACGTCAAAAGGGCGCGGCGTTAATTTACTGCGCGATAAACTTGCCCAAATCAGGGAGGAGAGCGACCAGATACGCGGGCTTTTGGACGCCGCTCCATTTCCTGTCTGGCGCCGGTCGTCCGACCTCAAACTCTCCTGGGTCAATCAAGCCTATGCCGATGCCGTTGACCTCACTAATCCGGACGAGGTTGTGAACGCGTCGATGGAATTGGACAAGGCGACCCTGGCGCTGACCCATCACGTCAAGGAAACCGGCAAGACGGGTAATGAAAAACAATATGTAGTGATCAATGGTCGGCGGCGGGCTTTTGATCTCATTGAAATGCCCCATGAAGGCGGCATTTTTGGCATGGCCCTGGATGTCACGGGTGCAGATGACGCCGAACAGGAATTGCAACGCCACCTCGACGCGCATGCGCAAACGCTGGACAAATTGGCCACGGCGGTCGCCATCTTCGGGCCGGAAAAAAAGCTTCAGTTTTACAACCAGGCTTACGCCAATCTCTGGCGCCTCGATTCGGCCTGGCTCGATACGTCGCCAAGCGATTCTGAAATATTGGACCGCCTGCACGAAACGCGCCTTCTTCCCGAACAGGCCGATTACAAGGCCTGGCGCGATCACAGACTAACACTTTATACGGAAGTATCCGAACAACCGGACGAAATGTGGCATCTTCCCGATTCGCGCCATTTGCGCGTTGCGTGCCAACCTCATCCGATGGGGGGATTGCTGTTCCTCTTTGAGGACGTCACCGACCGTTTTTCCCTGGAATCTTCGCTCAACACAGTCATGAAGGTGCAAAAAGCCACCCTCGACAATCTGAATGAAGGCGTGGCGGTATTCGGCAGCGACGGCAAGATGGAGCTCTACAACAAATCATTTGTGGAAATCTGGCGCCTGCAAAGTTTTAAACTAAAAAAGCAACCGCATTTCACGCGCGTCGTGGAATGGTGTCGGCCGCTTTTTGATGAAGATCAGGAATGGGCTCGCATGGCGGGGAGCATCACCTCATTTAGCGAAGAACGCCATCCACTGGCGGGCCGCTTGGAAAGAAACGACGCCTCCGTCATTGATTACGCCATACTTCCCCTCCCCAATGGCGCAACGCTTCTCACCTATCTCGATGTCACGGACACAACGCGCATTACGGACGCGTTGCGCGAACGCAATGAAGCCTTGGAAACGGCGGACCGGCTGAAATCGGAATTCATCTCCCATGTGTCCTACCAATTACGCACACCCCTCACCAGCGTCAAAGGTTTTGCGGAAATGCTTGAAGGCAATATGGCGGGCGTTTTGAATCAGCAGCAAAAAGACTATTCGCATGCGATCCTGGAAGCTTCCAACCAGTTGATGGTGTTGATGGATGACATTCTGGATTTGGCGCGAATCGACGCCGGGGTGATGTCGCTTGACCTCGCGGATGTCGATCTGTTTTCTGTTTTGTCTAATTCTCAAACGCTGGCCCAGCGCCAAGCCGACGAATCCAATATCACTTTAGAACTGAGCGTTGATCCAGGAATTGGAACCATATACGCCGACGAGCGCCGTCTGCGCCAAATTCTGTTTAACCTGGTGACCAATGCGATCAGCTATACGGGGCCAAGCGGGATCATCACGATAGGGGCTGAGCGCGCCGCCAGTGAAGTGCGCATATGGGTGGCCGATAATGGCAGCGGCATTGCGCCTCAAGATCAGGCAACCATATTCGATCGTTTTGAGAGTAAAGGCGCGGGCGGGAAGCGGCGCGGCGCCGGTCTCGGACTATCCCTGGTGCGCAGTTTCGTCGAACTTCATGGCGGCTGGGTTGCCTTGGATTCCACCTTGCAGATTGGCACCAAAGTCGTGTGTCACATGCCGATTGAAGCGCAGAGTGAAGCCGGTGAGCCCCTCCCCGATCAAAGCGCAGCCGAATAAACAGACACTTGAGACCGTTTTATGTTTTGATGGAAACGGTCAGGACGCAAGAGCGGCCCGGCGTTTTAACGTAAGCGCCCGCGCAGTCCTGTGCAAAGCGCGGGAATGTCGTGAGCGAAAAATAAAAAAACAAGCCGCTACCCTTGCGTTTCCGGCAACCGGACAATGAGCCCGTCCAGACTGTCATCTACTTCGATCTGGCAGGAAAGCCGACTGGTTTTTTGCAGGTCTTCGGCGAAATCAAGCATGCTGAGCTCCATCTCGCTGGGCTTTCCCGTCTTCTCCACCCAGTCAGGGTCGACATAGACATGGCACGTGGCGCACGCGCAGGCGCCGCCGCAATCAGCGTCAATTCCCGGAATGAGGTTTTTCACAGCCCCTTCCATCACGTTCAACCCGGTAGACACGTCTACTTCGTGCCGGGCGCCGTCAAATTCGATATAGGTGATTTTTGCCATTCAAACTCTTTCGCACTGTTTTTCACGATTATTCAATCATTGATTTCATGGGAATTGACATGTCCGCCAGCCGCTCCGGCGCGATCCGGGCGTGGGCGGCAATCAGCTTGCGCGAGGCCATGTATTCTGGCACGGCATTGATGGCGTCCACGGCGATCAGCATACCCTGTTTGAGATAAAACGCGGCGAACTTACGCTGAGAGGGATCGCCGCGCAAGACGATCTGGTCATAACCCTGGCTCAAACCGGCAATCTGAAGTTTGACATTGTATTGATCGGACCAGAACCACGGAACTTGATTGTAGTCATTCACGATACCACACATGGCGGCGGCGGCGGTCTTGGCCTGCTCAAGCGCGTTGTGCACGGATTCGAGTCGCAAGCGGCGCTCGAAAATATCGTTGGGATGATTGGTGCAATCCCCGGCGGCGAAAACGCTTGGGTCAGTTGTCCGGCACGCAGCGTCAACCACAATACCGTTGTCAACCGGCAGCCCTGCTTCCTCAGCCAGTTCTTGATTGGGAACGATCCCGACGCCGATCACCGCAATATCCGCTTGCCACACCGAACCATCGGCGCAAACCACCCGTTCCAGCTTGCTTTTCCCCTCCAACGCCTTGACCGCTTGACCGGTCTTGATGGTCACGCCTTCCTCGGCGTGAAGGGCTTCAAAAAAATCAGAGACCGGCTTACCGACCGCCCGCGCCATTACGCGTGATTCGGTTTCCAAAACGGTGACGTCCAGTCCCAGCTTTCGGGTGGACGCAGCCACTTCCAAGCCGATATACCCGCCGCCGACAATGACGATTTTTGCTCCTTTCGCGCAAGAAGCGCGAATGCCTTCGACATCGGCAATGGTGCGCAGATAGAAGACCCCCGGCAGATCAACGCCGGGCAATGGGATTTTGCGGACCCGCGAACCCGTCGCGAGAAGCGCCTTGTCATAGCCGATCACGCGTCCATCACTTAAGGCGATGGTTTTTTTCTCCCGGTCAAGCCGTGTGACGACCGTATCCAGAATCAAGTCGATGTCATTTTTGGCGTAATATTCGGGAGGCTTGAAATACAAGCGCTCTAAAGCCAAATCGCCCGACAAAAAGGCTTTTGACAAAGCGGGACGTTGGTAAGGGGCGTAAGATTCCTCCCCGATCAGAATGATGCGCCCTTGAAAGCCTTTGGCGCGCAAGGTCACCGCAGCTTGGCCCGCGCCATGTCCGGCGCCAATGACCACATATGTTTCTTGAGTCTCTGTATCGGTCTGACCACCGGACGCCATCGCTTATTTTCCCTTCGCGCATATTGGACCTTATCTCATATCGGGCGCTACCATGTCGAAGGTGGAGGTGGGAATCAAGATCCCAGTGGCGCATATCGGCGCCTTGTGCTCATCTGTCGCTTTTTTCGCGGTTCTTCTTGTTGTTTGCGGCTCAGAAGATCGATAAAGATAAAAGCCAAATCACTGATGGCAAAAAATTTCATGGAACCAGAGGAGATGATGCCGATTGTCTGGGGCGCAGCAGTTTGTTTTGAATCTTGCCGATGAAGAAGCGACGCTTAGCTTGGGGAGGCGTTTGAGCCCTCTGCTGAAGATAGGTGATTTCGTTGCGCTTAAGGGGTCACTGGGCGCGGGAAAAACCACGCTGGCGCGCGGAATCATAAACGCTTCGCAGCGCAGCGGGGACGAGCCGGTCACCAGCCCTACTTTCACTCTGGTGCAAATCTATCAGGCGGGGTCTGTAGCGTTTTGGCATTTTGACCTCTACCGGATCGAGGCGGCGACGGAGTTGCGCGAATTGGGGCTTGAAGAAGCCATGGATGAAGGGGTTTGTCTGGTTGAGTGGCCTGAAAAGCTGGGCGCGGGCCTGCCGGAGCATCGTTTGGAAATCGAATTAACAACTCGGGGAGACGCCCGCCAAGCCGTGGTGACGGGTTGGGGAGGCTGGGGCGCCCGGCTGGGTGACGGGACCTTGTTAACGGGAGGCGGCGCATGACTGACCGCGCGCAGCAGCTCAACGCATTTCTCGGCGCCGCTGGCTGGGGCGCCGCGGCGCGCGC
>JAJFIM010000248.1 GCA_021774995.1 Alphaproteobacteria bacterium
CGGTATTCGCCATGGACGCGACACCGCGCCAATGGCGCCTGATATTAAATTCATCTTGCAAATCGGCAAGCCCGGCCCCCTCAACCCCGCCATCCGCAGGCGATCCCGTCTGGACCATAAATCCCTCAATCACGCGGTGAAAAGGGGATCCGTCATAATATCCTTGCCGGGTCAACATCTTGATGCGCTCCACATGCTTGGGCGCAAAAGCCGGGTACATCTTGATGACCACCCGGCCGTCTTTCAGATCTAAATATAACGTGTTTTCCAAATCGAGATCCGCATCCCTGGCCAAAGCGGCGCCGGGCATTGCAAAAAGCGTCAATAAAGCCACTACAAAAATACGCATATGTCCGTCCTTATTTATCTCAAAACTTTACTACAAAAACACGCAAATTAAGGCTGTTTTGCGGCGGATTCGAATTTGCCCCGTAATTTTCCCGCCACATAAGGCGTCGTAAAACTGGTAATATCGCCGCCAAGCCGGGCAATTTCCTTCACAAGTTTAGAGGCGATGGACTGATGCCGGGCTTCAGCCATAAGAAATACCGTTTCGATATGATCGTTCAGCCGGGCGTTCATGCCCACCATTTGAAACTCGAATTCAAAATCGGAAACCGCGCGCAAACCCCGAATAATAATCTGAGCCCCCACTTCTTCGGCAAAATGCATGAGCAGACTGTCGAAGGGTTGAACCGAAATTGCCGCCAGACCGGGGCCTTTCAAGTTTTGGCTTTCACGCTTCACCATCTCCACGCGTTCATCCAACGAAAAAAGCGGGCCCTTGTCCTGGTTCACCGCAACGCCGATCACCAATTGATCGACGAGCTTTACGGCCCGTTGAATAATATCAATGTGACCATTTGTGAGTGGATCAAAAGTCCCTGGATATAATCCAATTCGTTTCATGCGCTCTAGTCCATTTTTTGATAAAGAAGCGACCCGGTCTAAATGGAGAGGTCTGTTTTATGAGGCGGCGTCTTCGTCATCGCCCACATCATCTTCTTCATCGCCATCGTGATTCATATCGCCTAAATGTTCAACAGACATGACGCGCTCGCCGGGGGCCGTACGGAACAGAGTGACGCCCTGGGTGTTGCGCCCCGCAACCCGAATATCATCAACCGGACAACGGATAAGCTGTCCGGCATTGGTGACAAGCATGATTTGGTCAGCTTCCTCCACAGGAAAAGAGGCGACCAGCTTGCCGTTGCGCTTCGACACCGCCATGGCGATAATGCCCTTACCCCCGCGTCCTGCGGTGCGGTACTCAAACGCCGAACTGCGCTTGCCAAACCCGTTTTCCGAAACCGTCAGTAAAAATTGCTCATAGGCGCCCAGTTCCGCATAGCGCTGCGGCGTCAGGGTTGTTTCTTCTTCGGAACCTTCATGCGCGTCATCCTCGTCTTCCACATGGCCATTTTCATCCACGCCTTGTTCGCCCGTTAAAGCGCGGCGCATAACGTGAGACTGTTTGAGATACGCGCGCGCTTCGGAAGCGGTAACGTCCACATGATGCACGAGTGTCATGGCAATCACTTCATCCTCGCCCATCTGAGCATCGCGCCCTAGCCTGATGCCTCTGACGCCTGTTGACGACCGGCCTGAGAACACGCGGATATCCTTGACGGGAAAGCGAATGCAGCGCCCATTCGCCGTCGTTAAAATAATATCATCCTGCTCTGAACAAATCAGTACGCCAACAATGCCTTCGCCTTCGCCTGGCTTCATGGCAATCTTGCCGTTGACATTTATGCGAATAAAATCGGACAACTCATTGCGCCGCACATTCCCGCGGGTCGTGGCAAACATCACATGCAATTTTGACCACGTCTCTTCGTCTTCCGGCAATGGCATGACGCTGGTAATCCGCTCGCCCGGTTTGAGCGGCAACAAATTAACCATGGCCTTGCCGCGCGCCTGCGGGGTGGATTGCGGCAGGCGCCAGACTTTCAGTCGATACACCATGCCGCTGGACGAAAAGAAAAGAACAGGCGTGTGCGTGTTGGCGACAAAGACGCGGGTCACGAAATCTTCATCGCGCGTGCTCATGCCCGAGCGTCCCTTACCGCCGCGGCGCTGAGGACGGAAAATATTCAACGGAACGCGCTTGATATAACCACCATGCGTGACGGTCACCACCATATCTTCTTTTTGAATCAGGTCTTCATCTTCAACCTCGGCGCCCGCATTGACGATTTCAGTGCGGCGCGGCGTTCCAAATTCATCCCGAACGGCGATCAATTCCCGCGTGATGATTTCCATAACGCGTTCATGAGAGCGCAATATATCGAGGTAATCTTCAATTTTAACGCCGAGCCCTTTCAGCTCTTCGCCGACTTCATCGCGCCCCAAAGCGGTCAAACGCTGTAAGCGTAAATCCATAATGGCGCGGGCCTGCTCGTCACTAAGGTGAATGGTTCCTTCGTCCGAGAGACGGTGACGGGGATCTGCAATCAACGCAATCAAGGGCGCGATATCGGATGCGGGCCAGGCGCGCTCAATGAGTTTCTCGCGCGCCGCCGCCGGGTTTGGCGCTTTTCTGATGAGCGCGATCACCTCATCGATATTCGCGACCGCAATCGCCAAGCCGACAAGAACATGCGCCCGATCCCGCGCTTTATTCAGATCATATGTCGTGCGCCGCGTAACGACCTCTTCGCGAAATACGATAAACGCATCCAGCATTTGGCGCAGATTCATCAACTCGGGCTTGCCGCCATTTAAAGCCAGCATATTGACGCCAAAACTGCTCTGTAATTGCGAAAACCGGTAAAGCTGATTGAGGATTACGTCTTCATTTGCGTCGCGTTTTAATTCAATGACCACGCGCATGCCATGCCGGTCCGATTCATCGCGCAGATCGGAAATGCCTTCGATTCTCTTGTCGCGCACAAGATGGGCGATTTTTTCGACCATTGCGGACTTATTCACCTGATATGGAATTTCCGTAACGATGATGGCCCGGCGCTCTTTCCTGACCTCCTCAATATGTACGCGGCCGCGCATGACGACCGATCCGCGACCGGTGTGAATCGCAGAGCGCAAACCGGCGCGGCCTAATATCAGGCCGCCGGTTGGAAAATCCGGACCTTGAATGATTTCGTTCAGTTGGTCATGCGTAAGAGAAGGGTCTTCAATGATCGCAACGCAACCATCCACCACTTCGGTTAAATTATGCGGCGGAATATTGGTGGCCATGCCAACGGCAATGCCGCCGGCCCCATTGACCAGAAGATTAGGAAATTTTGCGGGAAGATAGGCGGGCTCCCTCTCGGAACCATCATAATTGTCTTGAAAATCGACAGTGTTCTTCTCGATGTCTTCCAGAAGCGCATGGGCCGGCTTGTCCATGCGCACTTCGGTGTAGCGCATCGCGGCCGGAGGGTCTCCGTCAATGGAGCCAAAGTTCCCCTGGCCGTCCAGAAGCGGCAGACGAAGTGAGAAGTCCTGCGCCATACGCACAAGAGCGTCATATATGGCCGAGTCGCCGTGAGGATGAAAGCGGCCCATCACATCGCCCACCGCACGCGCTGATTTGCGGTGGGGCTTGTCTGCGTGATACCCACTTTCGAACATGGAATAGAGAATGCGGCGATGGACCGGTTTTAGCCCGTCCCGCACATCGGGCAGCGCCCGGCTGACGATCACGCTCATGGCGTAATCGAGATAAGAGACCTTCATCTCCTCTTCTATGGATATCGGAGAGACATCCAAGGATCCGGAGTCCTCCGGCGATTCAGGGCTAGGGGGTTCTGAGGTATCCGACACGAAGCTGATTTATTTCTGTTACGAGAAACCCGTACCTTGGCAAGGCGGAATCTCTTACATTTCACACGTTACAATCACAGGTTTTGTGGGAAAAATTGCCCCCTGACGACTTGGCAAGGAACCTAACATTCCGCGCCAAACCCCGCAATGGGTGAAGCGGCGTTTTGAGCCTTGGCGCATGCAGTTTTTTTGGCGGCTTGCGGCGGCGAGCGGCCGCAACGAAAGGCGCCCTAAAAAGGAATTTCGTCATCCAGATCGTTGTTCTGGAAGTTCTGCGCCGGCGCCGCCGCCGGCGCACTGGCCGCTTGTTCGGCGCCAAACCCAGATGACTCTCCCGCCCCTGCATTGCGGCTGTCGAGCATGGTCAGCGTACTATTAAAGCCCTGAAGCACGACCTCCGTTGAATAGCGATCCTTGCCTTCCTGGTCCTGCCATTTTCGCGTCTGAAGCTGGCCTTCCAGATACACTTTTGAACCCTTGCGCAGGTAATTTTCAGCAACGCGGCACAAGCCCTCGCTGAAAATCACAACGCGGTGCCACTCTGTTTTTTCCCGGCGCTCGCCTGAATTTTTATCGCGCCAGCTTTCCGACGTCGCGACGCTCAAATTACAGATCGGGCGGCCATCCTTTGTATGGCGTATTTCCGGATCGGCTCCTAAATTGCCCACCAGGATGACTTTATTCACGCTTCCCGCCATTCACATATCTCCATTTACCATAGTGTTAACGGCCCCATGTCTGGCGCCCTTAACACTTGATTAACCAATCGGCGAACCCCGCGCAACACTTGAAAAAAGTAATCCACCGATATTTCGCTTCTCAAAAAGTTCTTATTATGTTCTATTCCTCCTGAACAATAATTGCAAGGTTTACTGACCGCCCCCATCTTGAGAATGTCTTAAACGCTAAGGCCCGCCCTTGGTTAAGTTTTCGGTAGCTTATGGCCCGGGAGCCAAGCGCGCGCCAAAGCCCGATAGCCGGCGGGCCAGCAGCGCCCCTTGTTGACGGCGGCGCTCATGACATGGTTGAACCCTTCGGAGGGCGTTTACCCCCCCCCCTAGAACCCGCAAAAAGGCGAAAGAAAAGAACGTGGCGCTAAAATCCATCCATGTCCGCGGCGCGCGCGAGCATAATCTCCAGAACATCGATATCGAAATTCCACGCGACAAATTGGTGGTGATCACGGGACTGTCGGGATCGGGAAAATCCTCCCTGGCGTTTGACACGATCTATGCCGAGGGGCAGCGCCGCTATGTGGAGAGCCTGTCAGCCTATGCGCGGCAATTTCTTGAACTGATGCAAAAGCCCGACATGGATCAGATTGACGGTCTGAGCCCCGCCATCTCCATTGAACAGAAAACCACGTCGCGCAATCCCCGCTCCACCGTCGGCACGGTCACCGAGATTTACGACTATATGCGCCTGCTCTATGCGCGGGTCGGCGTGCCCTATTCGCCCGCCACCGGTCTGCCCATTGAGAGCCAAACCGTCAGCCAGATGGTCGACAAGATGATGGCCTTGATCGAGGGAACGCGGCTCTATCTATTGGCGCCGATCGTGCGGGGACGCAAAGGCGAGTACCGCAAGGAACTCGCCGATCTGCTGAAAAAGGGATTTCAACGGGTCAAGATGGACGGCGCGTTTTACGAGCTTGACGACCTGCCCGCCCTCAACAAAAAGCTCAAACATAACATTGACGTGGTGGTTGACCGGCTTGTGATCCGCGAAGGATTGGAGCAGCGGCTGGCCGATTCACTGGAAACGGCGCTGGGCCTCACCGAAGGGATCGCAATCGCCGAACTGGCGACGGGCGCCAAAGACGACGAACCGGAGCGGATTATATTTTCCGCCAAATTCGCCTGCCCCGTTTCCGGGTTTACCATCGATGAGATTGAGCCGCGCCTGTTTTCCTTCAACAATCCCTTCGGCGCCTGCCCCACTTGCGACGGCCTGGGCACGCGGCTTTATTTTGACGGCGACATGATCGTGCCGGACCCCTCCAAATCCTTGCGCGAAGGCGCCATTGCGCCCTGGTCGCGCTCCACATCGCCCTATTACACCCAGACGCTCGACAGTCTGGCGCGGCACTTCAAATTTTCCACCAGCGTCCCCTGGGCAAAGCTCAAGAAAAAGCACCGCGACATCATTCTGTTCGGCGCGGAGGAAAAAGTGACGTTTGTCTATGACGACGGCATGCGGCGCTATGAAACCACAAAACCCTTTGAAGGCGTGGCGCCGAACATGGAGCGGCGCTGGCGCGAGACGGACAGCGCCTGGGTGCGCGAGGAAATGGAGCGTTATCAGGGCGTCGCCCCCTGCGAGGCGTGCGCGGGCAATCGCCTGAAGCCCGAAGCCCTGGCGGTAAAACTGGATGGGCGCCACATCTCTGAAATTACGGAAATGTCCATCGCCCACGCCCATAAATGGTTTGAGCGCCTGCCGCGCACTTTGAGTAAAAAGCAAAAGGAAATTGCCGAACGCATTTTGAAAGAAATTCGCGAGCGTTTGCGCTT
>JAJFIM010000249.1 GCA_021774995.1 Alphaproteobacteria bacterium
ATAGGCATTGCGGCCATTGGCTTCAATGCCTATTCTGTCGACTTATGGCTGATCCACGGTTTTATAAAACGCCGCAGCCTCTTCGCCTCGAAGAGATCGAGCGCATGTCTGGCGCGAAAGCATCGCCGGGCAGCGATTTACAGCGTCTTTTTTCGGATGTCTCTTCGCTCAGCAACGCCACCTCTGATCAGGTGAGTTATTTGGCCGGAAATAAGCATTTGGATGTGTTTAACAGATCCAGTGCAGGCGCATGCTTCATCTCTCGTGAATTTGTGGGCGACGCGCCCGAAACGATGGCCGCGCTTGTCGTCGATAATCCTCAGGCGGCTTATGCCGCGCTGGCCGCGCAGTTTTATCCTTTGAGTTCTGATAATGAGGGCATCAGTCCCAGCGCCATCATTCATCCCTCAGCCCGCCTTGGGGAGGGGAGCACTGTTGGGGCGGGCGCACTCATTCAAGCAAATGTGGTAATTGGACCAGGCAGCGTCATTAAGGCTCATGCCGTTCTTGGAATGGGCGTGACCCTGGGACGCCACTGTCATATTGGTTCTCACGTCACGCTGACCCATTGTCTGATCGGAGATCGCGTCATTATCCATGCTGGCGCGCGTCTGGGACAAGATGGTTTTGGATACGCCTTTAACTCTGGTCGCCACCAAAAAATTCCGCAATTAGGCCGCGTGATCGTGCAGGATGATGTCGAGATCGGCGCCAATACAACGATTGATCGGGGCGCAAGTGACGATACAGTCATTGGGGAAGGCTCGAAGATCGATAATTTGGTGCAAATAGGGCATAATTGCCGGATTGGCCGCCATTGTATAATCGTATCTCAAGTTGGCCTTTCCGGAAGTGTGGTGCTCGAAGATTATGTGGTGCTGGGTGGTCAGGTTGGGATTGCCGACCACCTCACTCTTTCCACTGGCGCGAAGGTGGCCGCGCAGGGCGGCGTGATGCATAATATACCTGCTGGCGCAGTGTTCGGCGGTTCGCCGGCCAAGCCTATCCGACAATTCCACCGGGAGACGATTGCGCTCAAGAAATTAACCAGTTCTCTCGGAAAAAAACAAACCTGAGAGATGAAAGAGGAAAAGATCTGATGTCTGATGATGCAGGGCATGGTGAAATGTTAGAAGTTGCTGACATTCAGAAAGTGATGGAGGTTCTGCCCCATCGCTATCCCTTCCTCATGATTGATAAAGTCATAAAAATGAAAGATGGCGTATCGGGTACGGGTATAAAAAACGTCACTATTAACGAACAGTTTTTTCAAGGACATTTTGCGGGCAATCCCGTCATGCCCGGCGTTCTTATGATCGAAGCAATGGCGCAAACGGCGATCACAATCGTGGCATGCGCCGATGGCATCGACACCAAAGATAAAGTGGCTTTTTTTATGTCCATCGACAACGCGCGCTTTCGAAAGCCTGTCGTGCCGGGCGATCAGCTTGAAATTCCTGTAGAGCTTGTCAAAAAACGCGGCAATGTGTGGAAATTCCATGGCGAAGCATTTGTCGAAGGCGCACTTGCTTGTGAAGCGCATTTTGCGGCAATTGCCATTGATACAGCAGAATAGGTGGATGGGGACTCTATGGTAAAAGTTCATTCAACCGCCATCGTAGAAGATGGCGCGCAAGTGGCGGATGATGTTGAAATCGGTCCGTATTCGATTGTTGGGCCGAATGTTAAGTTGGCGCAAGGCGTCAAGCTGATATCACACGTCGTGATTGCCGGCGATACGCAGATTGGCGAAAATACCACCATTTATCCTTTTGCATCTCTGGGTTATCCACCACAGGATTTAAAATATGATGGCGAGCCCGTTCAACTCGTCATCGGAACAAACGCCGTCATTCGCGAATATGTCACCATGCATCCCGGCACCGGCGTCGGCCGGAAAAAAACGGTTATCGGCGACGATTGCGTGTTCATGGTGGGCAGTCACGTGGCGCATGATTGCATTGTGGGCAACAATGTTATTTTCGCCAACAACGCAACACTGGGAGGGCATATCAGCGTCGGCGATTATGTCATGATCGGCGGGCTGGCCGCTATCCATCAACATAGCCGTATTGGCGACCATGCTTTCATTGGGGGCGTGGCGGCTGTCGCCAATGACGTGATTCCCTTCGGCTCCGTTCAGGGCAATCATGCGCATCTGGCTGGATTAAACATAGTGGGGATGAAGCGCAGAGGCTTTTCCCGAAAACAAATTCATGATTTGAGGAATGCCTACCGCTTGTTATTTGCCTGGGAGGGAACATTTAGCGAGCGGTTGGAGGATGTTGCGTCCCAATTTCAAGATAATAAAGAAGTGACCAAAGTCGTGTGTTTTATTCGTGCGTCATCTTCACGCTCCATATGTCTGCCCAAGGCGGATACAGATCAATAGGCGCGCTTTAGCGACATGACAACGGACACTGATCTCCCAGACAAACTCGGCGTCATAGCAGGCGGTGGTCACCTGCCGCTTCTTCTAAGGGACGCGTGTTTATCGACATGTCGCCCTTTTTTCATTATCGGTTTGGAAGGATTTGCGCGACGCGAAGACTTTACCGCATGTGACAGCGCGTGGGTAACGCTTGGTCAGGTTGGGCGTGTTATGGATATTCTAAAAGAGAATGAATGCGCCGCCGTGGTCATGGCGGGGGAGGTAAACCGGCCGGACTTTCGCTCTCTCAAGCTTGACTGGAAAGGCGCAAAGCTAATGCCTAAGATATTGAATGCGGCGTTGGGGGGAGATGACGCTCTGCTTTCCTTATTAGTAAAAACCTTTGAGCAAGAAGGCTATGCCGTGATCGGCGCAGACGACGTGATCTCCGACCTGCTCATCCCTGCGGGAAATCTAGGAGAATACAGTCCCTCTTTGGAGGATTTTCAGGATATCAAGCGCGCGATGGATGTCATTTCATCTTTGGGAGCGCTTGATATCGGACAGGCGGCGATTGTTTGCAATCAGCTTGTGCTTGCGGTGGAAGCGGTGGAGGGCACGGACGCTATGCTGGCGCGCTGCCTCGACATATCGACGGATCTGCGCGGCACGCCAGAGACAAAGCGGGGCGTTCTCGCAAAAATGCCGAAACCCAATCAAGAAAGGCGGGTCGACCTTCCAACAATTGGTGTACAGACTGTTGAAGGGGCGGCGTCCGCCGGGCTGTCAGGGATTGCTGTCACCGCCGGCGGCGTTCTTGTCATACACCGGGATGAAGTTATAACAACGGCGAATGAAGCGGGCTTGTTCGTGACAGGCATCTGAATTTTCACATAGTTCACAACTGGCCTTTTGACGCATGAATACTGAGCGCGATTTATCTCTTCCTCTTCACATCATGCTGATTGCCGGAGAACCGTCCGGCGATGCGCTGGGGGGCCAGCTTATAAAGGCTTTAAAAGACTCTGGCGCGCCGATGAAATTTTCCGGCGTTGGCGGCCCAATGATGGCGGCGCAAGGGCTGGCCAGTCTCTATCCCATTGATGACATCGCAATTATGGGCCTTGCGCAAATCATTCCCCGGCTTGCCGTTCTGAAGCGGCGCGTGGATCAGGCCGTGAGCCATGCAAACACTGCGGCGCCCGGCGCCGTGGTGCTCATCGACAGTCCCGGTTTCAATCATCCCATAGCGCGGCGGCTCAAAAGAAGGGGGTTTTTAAATCCCGTAATAAAATATGTGGCGCCCCAGGTTTGGGCCTCCCGCCCAGGGCGCGCCCATAAGATCGCGCGTTTCATCGACCATTTGCTGGTGCTCTTGCCTTTTGAACCACCCTTTTTTGATGCTGCGTCTTTACCCAACACCTTCGTTGGCCATCCGGTGACGGAACGCCTCATGAGGCCGGGCGCAGGGGCGGCGTTTCGCGCCCAGCGCGGCATAGACGCCCGCGCGCTCGTCTTGTGTTTGTGCCCCGGAAGCCGGGTCAGTGAAGTCAAATTTCTCCTGCCCGTATTTCATCAAACGGTGAACGCGTTAAAGCAAAATATTCCGGGACTGGAGCTGATCGTACCGGTCTTGCCCAATGTGTCGGAAACGGTGCGCACTGCGATCTCGTCATGGGATATAAAAACAACCTTTGTGAAAAGTCAGAATGAAGAAGAAAAATTTGCCGCTTTCGACGCCAGCACTGTCGCGTTGGCGGCGTCCGGCACAGTATCGCTTGAGCTGGCGCTGTCGGGCGTGCCGCATGTTATCGGCTACAAAATGGGTTGGCTTACGGCTGAACTCGCGCGGCCCTTTATCACTGTGTCTTACGCCACTTTGATCAACATCATAGGGAAACGGGAAATCGTCCCTGAATTCATCCAGGAGCATTGCAGTCCGCAGGCCATGGCGACGGCGGCCGAGCTATTCTTCAACGACGAGCAGACGCGCACGCGCCATTTAGCTGATGTCGCTGCTATCGTGGAAACATTACGGGTCAAGGGCGCACCGCCCAGCAAGCGCGCCGCCAAAGCAATACTGGAAGTGGTCAAAGATCACCGACTTGATATAGATACATAATCCCGCTGCGGGGCGCCGGTATAAATTTGGCGCGGACGGCCAATCTTCTGCGATGGATCAGTGATCATTTCTTCCCATTGAGCGATCCACCCGACAGTACGCGCCAGGGCAAATAAAACCGTGAACATCGTGGTGGGGAAGCCCAAGGCTTTCAGCGTAATGCCTGAGTAGAAATCGATATTGGGGTATAGCTTTTTCTCGATGAAATATGGATCGTGCAGAGCAATTTTTTCAAGCTCCATCGCGACGTCAAGAAGGGGATCGTCGGTGATGCCTAAATCGTTTAAGACTTCATGACAGGTGGTTTGCATGACGCGGGCGCGCGGATCGTAATTTTTATAGACGCGGTGCCCGAAACCCATAAGGCGGAAAGGGTCGTCTTTGTCTTTGGCGCGCTCGATGAATTCCGGAATGCGGTCCACGCTTCCGATTTCTTCCAGCATGTTCAATGCCGCTTCATTGGCCCCGCCATGCGCCGGTCCCCACAGACACGCTATGCCCGCGGCAACGCATGCAAAAGGATTGGCCCCGGACGACCCCGCCAGACGAACGGTGGAAGTAGACGCATTTTGTTCATGATCCGCATGAAGAATAAATATCTTGTCCATGGCGCGGGATAAGATCGGATTG
>JAJFIM010000250.1 GCA_021774995.1 Alphaproteobacteria bacterium
ATGGGGCCGGTGGCTTTGCGTCCCGCCGTCTCCAGCGGTTTGCCGTTTCGAAGAGACGCCAGCCGCAGCACGGTACGCAGTCCACAGCCGACGTCGAAAACCACAATAGGCAAGAGGTCTTAATGCCCTGTAAAAGGGAAGGATCAAATTTGAATGAAAGGCTGTTCAAAAACGAGAAACGTCTTATAAAACTTGAGGTTTATAGAGTTTGAAATCATTGAATTACTTGCTCGATCCGGGCCGGTGAGCGAAACGCGAGGGTAGATGCAATTAAGCAGCCCTAGCCAATTCCTGCGCTTCCCAAAGACAAAGGGTCTTGCGCGCGTCCTGGCTGCTGATTGCATCAAATGAGGCTGAAACATTCGCCAAATGACCAATCGGCCTGTTCTGCCCATAACGCTTATAATCGATGAGCAAAAAGAGGCGCGTGAATTGCTGACGGTCCGCTTCGATGGCCTTGCAGCACACCGCCAAAGCGTCTCCCGCCCCGTCACTCAGGATTTTGTTAGCAGTTCCCTCGCTGATACCCAAAAGATGTGCAAAATTTGCATTTAATTTGGCGCCGCTGCTCCCTTTCAAATAGGCCATCAGACCTGACAACGCGCGTCCCCCGCCCTGCGCAACCTTTTTAAGCATCGAAGTCAAGTGTTGATCCGCCAACGCCTCTTCAACGCCTTCCTTGATCGAAGCCGCCAAGGCTTGGTCGAAGGTTTTCTCGTCAATCTGAAAGTTCTTTAAAATATTTCCCCGCAACGCCGAAGACACCCACCAAAACATGGCGTGAGCCTGATATGGGTTGAGCTCGTCGCGCGCCAACAATGGCGCCCGAATGGCTTCTGCGCGCCGGGAATTATTGACCAATTTAGTTGTGGCGCCAGGTGAGAGATGCGCGCCGGGATTCTCCAGCAAAGTGACGATCACCTGAATCTCACCGGATTCCACCAGGGCGTCGCTGACAAATGCCGAAACCTTGGCGCGCGCCGCAACCGATTGCCGGTGATCTCTTGTGGCGTCTTCAATTACGCAGATCAAGTCTTCATCCGAGGGCGCCGCACTTTTCAACAAGATCGGGCGGGCAATCTGAATATCGTCGCGCATGAGGTAATTGAGCAGCTTGTGCGGGGCGCTCCCTTGCTCCGCCAGGCGCGCCGCCAGTTTTTTTCGAATGGAAAATTCAACATGGTCGATCAAATCAACCAAAATATCATCCATCAAAGATTTCTCACCGTCGGAGGCCTGGGAAGTATCGCCGAGCAGAAGACCAGATATCTTTTCGAACAAGGCCTGTCTCGCTTCCGCGTCGCCATCGGAAATCTGCGCTCTTAAGCGCATCAACTCCTTCTCAGCAACCAGGCTGTCCTGTCTCTCACGATGCGTCATCAATGTTCTCTTTCCCCGGGCGCCAATTCATTTGGATGCATATCCCCCATAAGTTAAAATATTTATCGCAGAAATAACAGGGGGCAGTCTTGGGCGAATAAGCGCCCTTGATCCGTAAAAAAGAAAAGATAAAAAAACTAAACGCCGCTCAACGGCGCCGTAAGCCCCTCCAAACGGGGCTTGTCCCAGTGACGCAATATCAAATCGGCACTGTCGGTGGGAAGGGAATCGAACACCAATTCAAGGCATTCAGACCGCTCTTCGGTGAGATCTGAAGCCCGTTTCGCTTTTTCCAATAATCTCGCCAACATCACGAATTCCTGGCGTTTGAGAGACACGGCCTTGCACAAAACCGCCAGAGCCTCGCCGCCTGGATCGCGCAATATTTTAATCACGGTCTGCCGCGTTATTCCCGCCGCAATAGCGAAGCCCGTTAGAAATTCATCAGTTTTCCCCGTTTTTAGATGCTCAAAGACATGCACCGCCTGGCCGCGCGCGGAAAACTGTCCTCCTAAAATGAAGTTCAACGCCTCTTGCTCCAACGGGTCGTTCGAGCGCAAGTTAAAGTCTCCTTGCTCAATAGCGTCAGCGATGGCTTGCTGCAAAACGCGCCGCGAAACGCTGAAGCGAAAAAGGACCCGCAAACGCAAATCTGAAGGCAGCCACCAAAACATGGTGTAAGCCAAAGTGGAATGCAACATTGCTCGTTCAACAATTAGAGGCTGCAATGATGAAACGTACCTGCTGCGCTGCGCCATCTTTTCCATTCCAGCCAGGGAAAAGTGCACGCTTTCGTTTCGCAAAAGCGTTTCCAACACCGACACTTCCGACATTTCCACAAGAGCGTCCGCCACCGCGCTTGAAAGAACTTTACGCGAAGCGATGACGCGTCTGTGTTCGCCATTGCCCTTTCGCACGATGTCAATTAGGTCAGAGTCGGATACCGCCAGGCTGTTTTCCAATATGGATTCGGCAACAATGACTTCATCCCGCGCCAATTTCACCAACAACGCCCTGGGAGGGTCCGTCATTCCCGCGATCCGGTTTGCGATGCGCTTTCTGAGGCTGGCGTCTACATGGCCGATCAACCTCACTAGAATCTCATCAATCAGCGCGCGCTCAGACGGCATGACCTGATCGTCAGACAAAAGCAAAAGATCCGACAACCGTTTGACCAGAACGACCCGGGGGTGCTCAGCATCGGTACTGGCAAGAGCTTCCGCCAGAGCCAAAGTCGAATGTAGCTCATCTGCAAGCACTTCGTGATTCATCGGTGTGGCCGTTTCCAATTGGATAATTTCGGCGACCGGAAGACTGCTCACTTTCGTCTGTTCAGATGATGAGTGAAGTTGGTGAATCAGATTTTCCTCATTCATGGCGCATTGCATGATCAGATCGGCAACGCTAAAAAATGCGCACCATTCGGCCCAATATAGGTGCGTCCCAATGCCATAAGAGCAGTCGGCCTTTAAGATAAAGCTAGATATAAAGCCTAGAATTTCGCCAAATTTCTATAAAATTATACACTTAACCCTATTGGCGCTGGGCGCTTGCCCCTATAGTCTGGCGTAATGGCTGCGACTATTGGTGGGGAATCAATTTCCATGTTCGTGGGAATGTTAAAAAGGAGGGGTGAAGTGTTTAGTCAGTCGTTGAGTTCAAAAAGCGTTGTTCTCGTTGGGTTTTTAGGGATCTTGCTGATGAGTGGGTGCAGCACTCAAATTGATCCTGCGGTAAGAGAATCGCCAACATTTCAACTTGGATATAGTGATGGTTGCGCCACAGGCAATGGACGCGTATCGGGATTTAAAGATACGGTTAAGCGTAATGACGGGCTCTATGAACAAGAGGAAACGTATAAAGCGGGATGGAACGAGGGATATACGGCCTGTGGCGGAACGCCGGGCAGAGATACGGATGTCTTTGGCGGAGACGATCGTTGGTACACGAATGGACCGATTTTACCTGGAAGCAATTGAACGCCTTTCATTTGTAACGGCGCCGACAAGCGCCTTATGAAAAAAAATAATTTTATGATTAAGCCATGTATAACTTAATTCGCAATCTTGTTTTTTACGCTGTAATTCTCATTGGCCTCGCCGCTGGAATTTCTATCTTCTTATACGACACCGCCGACCCGTGCCGCGTCTTGGCCAAACAAAAAAGCGATGACGCAATGGCTGGCGTCTCGGAGATATTAGGCGGGGGCAGTTCGTCAACCGGTCAAGAAAATCCAACTTTGGAAGGTATTTTTCGCGCTTTTACGGTTCAACTTTCCACGCGTGAATGCGCCCAGGAACTGGGGGAAATTTGGATGGGAGATCTGTCCTCTTGGTGGGATGATCTCACCGACTAACCGGAAATGGACCCCTTGCGCGCAGGCCCGTGACAACCGCCCCTAAAGTGGCGTACCAAGGCGTCATGACCAATCCCCCCCCCCCCGCGCCCAAATGGACAGAGTTTCTCTGGTATATGAGCGGCCATGGCACTTATTTTCTCGCCATGGGCATTCAGAGCGTCATTTACCCCTATCTCGTGACCTTTGTGCTTAAAATGCCGGCCGATAAAGTGGGCCTGGCGCAGATGTTTTCCATGTTGCCTATGTTTGGCCTCGTATTGCTGGGCGGCA
>JAJFIM010000026.1 GCA_021774995.1 Alphaproteobacteria bacterium
AACTCGCCGCCAAATTCATCCTTCGGCCGTTTGGTCGTGATGTTCACGGCGCCGGCAATGGTGTTGGCGCCAAAGAACGTGCCTTGCGGCCCGCGCAGCACCTCAACCTGATTAACGCCGTATAGGCCGGTGTCAAACGACGCAGACCGGCCCGTCAGCACGCCGTCCACGTAAACGGTTGTTCCTGAAGCCTCGCCCACCACAAATTGGTTGGTAATGCCCCGGACGGAGAAGTTGCCAAGGACCGAGCCCTGATTCAAAAAACTAAAATTGGGAACATTGTCCACAACGTCCGCAAGGGAGGTCGCCCCGGTGCGGCGCAATTCGAAAGCGCTGAGCGCTTCGACCGAGATCGGCACATCCTGCGTGGATTTTTCACGGCGCGTCGCAGTGATCGTAATTTCATCGCGAAAACTGGCGCGCGGGGGCTGTGTATTGTCCTGCGCAAAAGTAGGCGTTGCAAACACCACCGGCGCAATGAGTATCGATGCGCCCGCCATTAATTTCGCTTTTCCCAGATGTCCCCTCATCAATTCCTCCCTAAAATAAAACGAGTCATTCAATTGGCCCGCTAAATTGTTCCCTCAAATGGACAGTTTCGAAGTTTTTTATGTTAATGTCCCATTCAGATCATGGCCCAATATACTTGAAACTGCAACTAGTTTTAAGGCCCTATCACCGACCTTTTTTCTGTGTGATATAATTACCGCATGTTTATTCCACTCCCTCAATCCTTGTTGAGCGCCCGCCCCTCCCGGTCAATCCGCTCACGACAGACAGCATTCCTTCAATAACTTTAACCTATTGTTTTATTTGCATTTATATAACTCAACCAGTACCGGAGATAACAGTAAAAACAAAATACGCCGCGAGCCTATCACTCTTGTTCAACAAAAATATCCAAGGGCAGAAGTGCGGAAACGCCAACATTAGGCGCATCGACCACTTGTCCAATACGCAGATCAACTGCAACACTTGCAACGATATAGGCCTGTTCCGGCGTCAAATTATATGTACGGGAAATATGATCAATCATTGCCAGCAACGCATTGCGGGCGGCTAATGAGAGGTCTTTGGAAAGGTTCTCAAGGCCGGCCAAATGCGGCGATTCTAAATAGGCCATGTCGGGCGGACTTGAGTCTTTATCTTTGATGGGAAATCCTGTTGTCGCGTAAAAACGTTTTGAGGGAATACCCAAAAGACGCGCCGGCCCTTCAAAGTGCGGCGTTTTTAAAATGGCGTCACTGTCCGTGATCAAACGCGTTGAAACGGTCACCGCCGCATCAATCTCAATCGCCGTGCCCGCAACCTCGCCGTCGCCTTGCGCATAATGAACGTCACCGATCGCAAGACCGCACCCCTCAACCTGGCAGGTAAGGTAAATTGTCGCGCCAACGCCAAGATAGCGCGTATCCAAATTGCCGCCGAATTCGCGGGGAGGAATCGTGCGCAGGCATTCCAGTTTTTTGGCGCCCGTTTCACCGCACAGCGCCGCGGGCGCGGCGTTAACCGGTTGCGGACCAAAAACCGCGCCGCCGGAATCATTGAGCGCGGTTTCTCTTGCGAGAATCTCTTTAAGCTCCTCCGCCCCCGGAAGCACGGTCACAACGCCTGGAAAGCTTGCATTGGGAATGCGCACGCCGGGCAACGCTTCCGACTCAGCGTATTTTTCATTCAACTTCCAGAGCACGCGCAGACGCCCTTTGATTTGATCAGACACAAAGCCGATAGCGCCAATTTGCGTATAGCCAAACGGCCCCGGATCGATTTTTTCGATAGTCACGGCAAGAATATCGCCGCGATGTGCGCCAGTGATGCGGACCGGCCCTGTGAGGGGATGGACAGTGCTGGCTTTGGGTCCCAGCATCCGAGGGTCAGGCGCGCCGGGCTTGGGAATGATCTCAAAGTCGCTGGCGTTGCGCGTATTGAAAACGATCATTTTCCCCGGATCGGCTGTCGCACTCATTTCAATTTCGGGATGAAGGCGGTTAATGCAATGCGGATCTTGCAAGCACGTCGCGCCCGCGTCGCCCACAATAACGACTGCGCCATCATCGGCCAACGCCGTTCCCCAAAACCCCATAACGATGACGCTCAGGCTGTGAAATATTTTCATCAACTCTTTCCCGTCCCGCACCGGCTGGCGTAAAAACTTAAGCATCAAAGGTCGCCGGCCGCCATGCGAGCGCGTATATGCTCAGCCTGACGGATGGCGAGCGCAACAATGGTGAGCGTTGGATTCGCCGATCCGCTTGATGGAAATTGACTGCCGTCGGAGATATAAAGATTATCGATCTCATGTGCGCGGCCCCATTTAGTGCACACGCCGTCTTCCGGATTTGCGCTCATCCGGCACGTGCCCAGATTATGAGTCGCCATATCGACTTTAAAGGGAACGACGCGCACTGCGCCGAGGCTTTCAAAAAGGGCGCGCGCTGCGTTCCCCGCATGGCGTCGCATCGGTCCGGCGTTTTCATGATCTTCATAATGAACAATCGGAACCGGCAACCCGTATTGATCTTGTTCTTGGCCGTGCAATCTCACGCCATTCCCGCTTTGGGCGGGGTCTTCACCCGTGATAAAAGTGGCCGCGATCTTGGTGTAGTTTTCCAAAGCTTGGGTCAACTCCGCGCCCCATTTGCCGCTAAAGCCGATGCGTGCGACTGCAAGAGGCGAAAAACCCGCTGATTCAATTTGATAGCCGCCCGCAAAACCGCGCGTTTCATCATGGCGTTGCTCATCGGCAATATGGCCGCCTTGCTGCGCCCCCCGGTAAAAGTGAACGTCACCCGGCATAAACCCGAGTGCGCCCAGAACAACATGTTTGAGATAGTTTTTCCCCACTTGGCCGGCGCCGTTCGCTAGTCCACCGGGGTAGAGCGCGCTGGTTGAATTAAGAAGAAGCCGCGCGGTTTCAATAGCATTGCCCGCAACACACACCGCGCGGGCGCGCTGGCGCTGGATCTCTCCGTTTTCATCCGCATACAGCACGGCGTTCACCTTGCCCGACGCGTCATGCTCAATCTGCAAAACCATCGCATTTGGCCGCAATTCAAAATGGCCGGTGTCCTCCGCTTTTGGAATTTCAGTGTAAAGCGTTGACCATTTTGCGCCGATAACGCAGCCGCTTTTGCAAAATCCTATTTGCTGGCACGAAGGGCGCCCGTCATAAGGCGCTGAATTGATGGCGACGCCCGTTGATTTTACTTGTGTGTATCCCAGCCTGCGCGCACCCGCCGCCAGCACCTTCATATTGTTGTTCATCGGCAAGGGCGGCAATCCGTTCGTACCGGAAACGCCCATTTTGGCCTCGGCGCGCGCATAAAAGGGTTCAAGATCTTCAAGGCTAAGCGGCCAATCTATCGCGCTCGTTTCGGCCAGGCCGTAAGTCGTTTTGGGCCGGAATTCATGGGACCCCAAGCGCACTGATGTTGC
>JAJFIM010000251.1 GCA_021774995.1 Alphaproteobacteria bacterium
CCCGAGAATTTATCGCGCGCATTTGCGACTTTGCGCCAGACGGGCGTCACTGTGGAAGGCCCGGACATCATTGTTGATTCTGAAAAGGACTTATTTGACCTGGCGCGTTACGCCCCTTTGATCGATAATTACCCCGCGCCGACCCAAGAATAAAAGCGCAAGAGCAGCATTGTTATTCACGCCGCCTTAGGCCCGCGCCGTCTCCGCCGGGAACGCGCAGGCTTTGAACTCTTCTCCTGAGGCGCCGCGCCGGCCGCCTTTGATGGTCCGCGCTTTCTATTGGAACGCCTTGGTCTATTATTCTGGCTCTGTTCATTTTTAGGTTTTTGCGGAATGTGCTCCATAAGAGGCCGCTCGCCCTTACTCGCAATCTCGCTTTTGATTAGCTTTTCTATGTCCCTGAGATAAGGGCGTTCATCAGGCGCGCAAAAAGAAAGGGCAACGCCTTGCGCCCCGGCTCTTGCCGTTCGGCCAATGCGGTGGACGTAGCTTTCAGGTTCGTTCGGCAGTTCAAAATTGATGACGTGAGTCACGTCGTCAATATCAATGCCGCGCGCCGCGATATCGGTCGCAACAAGCACTCTGGTGTCGCCTTTCCGGAAATTCGCCAAAGCCCTCTGGCGGGCGCCTTGCGACTTGTTGCCGTGAATGGCCTCAGTCTCAATTTTTCGTTTGCTTAAGAATTCAGCCACGCGGTTGGCGCGATGTTTGGTTCGGGTAAAGACGATAACGCGCCTCAAATTTTCATCAGCCAGGATCTCAGCAAGGAGGTCGCGTTTCTCCCCGGATTCGCAAAAATAAACATGCTGGTCGATGCGATCCACCGTTACAATTTTTGGAGAAATTTCAACGCGTTCAGGATTTTTGAGAAGATTTTCCGCAAGCCGCGCAATATCCCGCGGCATGGTGGCTGAGAAAAGCAAGGATTGGCGTTTCTCTGGTATGAGCCTGGCAATTTTCTTCACGTCATGAATGAACCCCATATCGAGCATGCGGTCGGCTTCATCCAGTACGAAAAAAGAAATGGCGTCTAATTCAATATGCCCCTGCCCGATAAGATCAAGAAGGCGGCCGGGAGTTGCCACCAGAAGGTGAACGCCGCGCACCATCTTTTGGATTTGAGGGCTCTGGCCCACGCCGCCAAAAATAACAGCGTGTCTTAAGTGCAGATTGCGGCCATATGTTTTGACGCTTTCGCCAATCTGAATGGCAAGTTCGCGCGTCGGCGCAAGGATAAGAGCCCGCGGACGGCGCGGCGCGGCCTTAACCGGCTTTTCGCTCAATTTTTGCAGGATAGGCAGAACAAAAGCCGCCGTCTTGCCGGTTCCCGTCTGCGCAATCCCTAAAAGATCGCGTCCCTTAAGAAGGGACGGGATGGCTTGGTATTGAATGGGCGTCGGAATCGAATAGTTTTCCGCCTCCAAAGTCTCAAGCATACGTTGATCGAGACCCAGCTGGGCAAAAGTAAGTTCAGTCATAAATTAATAAATTCTTTCAATCGTCCGGGCGCAAAAAATCATGCTGACATGAGGCGTCAAGCCCGGATCAGGGGCGTCACATTCCATGCGCAGCTGGAGGAGACTTGTTATAGGGGATATCTCATCCTCAGGGTGATCGCCTTCTCATGATAGAAGAAGGATCTGCGCAACCTTGAGTGAGTCAGGTGCGATATAAGGCTATGTGACCACACTGTCAAGTTCCAAAAAGAATAAGCCTTAGACGCGCGCTCAACCCAAAAATCATTTTACGCGGCGCCGCCCCACTGAAATTCTCCGTTGGGCCCGAGTTTGGAGAACGGATTATACGCCACTTCCCACAGATGTCCGTCCACATCTGAAAAATAACCTGAATACCCACCCCAAAAAGCTTTTTCAGCCGCTTTGATGATGCGCCCTCCCGCTCTTTCCGCTTGCCTGAGAATTTCCTCTACCTCGCGCTCCGACGGCGCATTATAGGCGATGGCAAAAGCGGAATGACCCGAGCGCTCAACCGGAACGCCGGCATCCTCGGCCAGTTTTTCCCATGGGTAAAGGGCGAGGGCCATAGACTGCAAATCATAGGCAATAATTCCTTCCTCCTTGTCGCTGGAAGATATTTTCCACCCCAGCGCATCATAAAACGCGCTTGCTTTGGCAAGGTCGGAGACGCCTAGGGTGACCAGGCTGATGCGTTGTTCCATTGAATAGACCAGCTCTCGCTAAAAATGTTTAAATCTAAAAGTGGCGCTTTTATTCCATGCCCAAAAAAAGTTACTCCAATCTGCAAGAATATCAATCCCCTCACATGAAGGAAATTGATTAACTTGCAGGCGATTCATATCCGGCGTATCGGCGTCAGATCAGTTCAGCCGTCCACTTAAACGGGTTTTTGCATTTGAGCCCACTGAGTGCAAAACCCATACGGAGCGCAGAATTTTCCCGAGCAAAACATTATGCTAAAAGCCGAATGCGTTTAATCTCATTTCTGAACCTACATATGGGCGTAAAACTAAGCTGTCTTAGTCGAAGGCGGTAAGAACTGCGCGCGTGGCCTGATGAGTTGGCCTGTTTCCTGCTGTTCAATCGCGTGAGCAAGCCACCCGGACATGCGGCTGATCGCAAATATCATGAACATAGAGTCGCGCGGCAATTGATAAGACATAGCAAGAACAGCGAGCGCGGCGTCGATGTTTGCTTTATGGCCAGTGATTTCTTCGCATCGATGAATAATAGCCATGATGTTTCCAGATGGCGCGATTGCCTGCAACAGGTCAGCGGCCCTCTCATCGCCATCAGGATATAGATTGTGGCCATAGCCGAATTCAATTCCGCCGCCCGCCATTGCTTGTTGTAATGATTCTTCAGGCGACCCGCTTTCCATCGACTCGCGCAGCACACGGAGCGCCATG
>JAJFIM010000252.1 GCA_021774995.1 Alphaproteobacteria bacterium
GAACGCCGCGGGCCGCTGGCTGGGCTGGCCTTCAGCGTGAAAGAGACCATCGGTCTTGCGGGCAAGCCCATCACCGCCGGATCTCTTCGCATGCCGCCGCTCGTCTTCGACCAGGATTCGGAGGTTGTAAAACGCCTTCGCCATGCCGGGTCGTTTCCCATTGCGCGGAGTAATGTTCCCGAATTCGCCATGTGTTATGACACCGACAATCTGCGTTTTGGCGGGACGCGCAACCCGAGAAACCTTGCGCGTTCCGTAGGCGGATCAAGCGGCGGCGAGGCCGCGCTTGTGGCCAGCGGCGCTTGCGCGTTCGGGGTCGGGTCCGATATCGGCGGCTCGATCCGCTACCCGGCGCATGCCTGCGGGGTGGTTGGCTTCAAACCGGTCTCTGATGCGGTGGACGCATCGGGCGCGTTTCCTGAACTGGATGGGATGTTCAGCCGCTCCATGCTGGCGATTGGGCCTCTGACCCGGTCGGTGAGAGACGCAGCGCTGGTGTATGAGGTGATGACGGGAACAAAGATTGCGCCTTTCTCATGTTCCGGAGGCCGGATTCTGAGAGACCGGCGTCTGGAGCAAAATATCCGCTCAAGCGCTGTGCGGCAAGCTTTTGATGCGGCGTGTACGCATCTGGAGAAGATTTGCGGGACGGCGGCGCAGGAGAGTTTGCCGGATTCGGAGGCGCTCTACCAGGCGCATTTGGATCTGATCGGCGCCGAATTTGAACCGGCCATGCGCGGACTTTTAAAAAATGCGCGCGGGGAGGAGTTTTCTCTTTTGGGAGAGAGCTTCAGAGCTCTCACCGGACGCCGGAACGTATCGCCTTTCGTGTTCATGCAGCTTTGGGGGATGCGTTTTTTGCGCAAATCACGCGCGCATATCAAAGCGACCAAAAGCATGGTGTTGGAAAGCCGCGTAAATGCGCGGGCGCGCTTGGGAAATGACGGAGTTTTGATTTTTCCCACCAGCACGGATCTGGCCATGCCCCATGGCAAGGCCACGCGTTCCATTGGCCTGCCCGCCGGCAAAAGACTGTTCTTGGCCATGACCGTCATGAACGTCCTGGACCTGCCGAGCATTTCTATTCCGGCGCACGGCTTTGAAGACGTCCAAACCGGCCTCTTGCCCGGCATTTCACTTGCCTGTGCGCCGGGCGGTGAGGCGGCTCTGTTTGCGGCGGCGGCCGAGATCGAGAAGCGTCTTGGGAAATCCTAAATTCCGCCCGATTCATGCTATAGATGCTCCTTAATCCGAACTCACTGAGAGGGAGGAATGTATTTTAAGGGTGTTGAAAAGGGGAGATTGGCCATGATAATCAGCCGCCGTTCCGTCATTCTGGCGTCGGTCGCGACTTTGGCGGGAATTGAGCCGTCCGTTGCAGACGACAACTGGTTCAGCAAGGGCAAAAGCTTGCTGAAAGGGTTGGGGTTTGACGGGTCCTCTCCCGGACCGGCGGGATCTATAAGTCTCTCCGACGCCACCTTGGGGTTGAAAGAGACTTTGCGGGTGGCGAGCGGCAGAGTGGTCAACCAAGTGGGCGTCCGGGACGGTTATTTCCTGGATAACATCATCCATGTGCCCTTGCCCGGTTTTCTTAAAACCACGCGGAAATTCCTCGCGCCGATTGGCGCGTCAGGGCAATTGGATGATTTGGAATTGCGTTTGAACCGGGGCGCGGAAAAGGCGGCGCCTTACGCCAAGGATATTTTTTGGCAGTCCATTTCCTCAATGACGTTTAACGACGCCATGGGAATTTTAAATGGACCTGAGACGGCGGCGACGCAATATTTTCGGGGAAAAATGACGCCCCCCTTGACCACGGCTTTTCGCCCGATCATGGAGCGGCAATTGGGAGAAGCCGGGGCCATCAAGTCGTTTGACAACACGGTGAACCGTTATGAAGGCATTCCCTTCGCGCCCTCTTTAGGGTCGTCCGCCAAGGGGAAGCTGATAGATCACGGCGTCAGCTATGCTTTGGGTGGAATTTTTCATTATCTGGGTAAGGAAGAAGCCGCCATCCGCAACAATCCGGCCAAGCGCACAACGAAAATTTTGCGTAAAATATATGGTTGAGAGTTGAGCCGCCAATCTTCCAGTGGCCGTCCCGATTGCAGTTCCGCCCCCTTTTCGTCATTCCCGCGAACGCGGGAATCCATGGGCGGAGGGGTTAATTGATAGACTGATGGATACCCGGTCGCGCTCGGGCTCCGCCTCGCTTGCCGAGGATGATAAAAGGGAAGAGTTTATGAGCTGCGCCGCCGCCTTCTCATGAAGCCCAACCCGGCCAAACCTGTGGCAAACAAAGCCAGAGACGCAGGTTCCGGTACAGCATCAATTTGACGGCGATTGGCCATCTGTCCATCAATTGTAATTTCCGAGATGGAAAACCTCCAGCTTGGGGCAAATTCGTAAGCGGTAAAGTTGGACAGTGTAATTGATGATGCGGCGATGTTGGAAAGACCGGCCGCGACGAGATCAGCCCGGTCATTTATCAAATTGCGCGTTCTCGAAGAGGCAAGGCCAAAGCCCGTCGTGATAAGGTTTTGCGTGACCGCGCCAATCGTAATGTCGAAACCGTTCAGAGCGCCGGGAATTGAGTTTCCATTGGCGCCATGGTCGCCGCCATAAAGATCAATAGTGTTCAACATGTAAGCCTGGTCAAAATACAGCGTGATAGAGGCCGGACTGGTCGGCCAGTTGAAAAAGAGCTGGGTGTTCTGGGCGGTCGTCCCTGAAAATACGCCGTCGGTCAGCGTTCCCGCGCCGCCGGTATAGGCGCCAAATGGGCCGGGCGTGATGCTTCCCGTATAAACATGATTCCAACCTCCTGTGCCGCTGATATCAGCATTAAGGATATCATAGCCTGTGATGGTGATTGGCGTAGCGCCGGCTGCGCCGGCGGAGAAAAGAAAACCGACTGCAATTGAAAGGCGTTTGATGCATCTGATCATTTTGGGACTCCAAACGGTTGTTTCCAGTGTCATTTTTTCTTGTGATGAAAAGTGCAAAAGCGATGCCAGGCAAAAGCGGGATAATGACCGTTTTGCCGGAACGAAAATGAAACATTAAGGATGTCAGCGTTTCAGAGTGAAACAGTGGCGCATATCACGCACCCCGGTGCGGCGCAGTCAGGGCAATTTTTGATCATACTCGCCCACATCCGGAATTTGCGAGAGGCGTTGATCTATTTCATTGAACATGGCGCGCATATTGTCTTCGCTAGTGGGGCTTTCGACCACAACGACGAGGCCGGGAATATTAGACGAGGCGCGCACCAGTCCCCATGTGCCGTCTTCCACCGTGACCCGCACGCCATTGACGGTCACCACGGAGCGGAAGGGCTGGCCGATGAGCGAGGCGCCTTGGGCCTCCAGATCGCGGAATTGCTGTACGATCTGATCGACCACGCCGTATTTTTTGTCATCCGGGCAGTGCGGCGACATGGTTGGCGACCCCCATGTTTTTTGCAGGCCATTGCGCAGGTCCGACATTTTTTTACTCGGGTTGCGGTCCAGCATATCCAGGATGGCAATGGCGGATACAAGTCCGTCGTCATACCCGCGCCCAATGGGCGCATTAAAGAAATAATGCCCGCTCTTCTCGAACCCAACCAACGCGTTGAGTTCATTGGCCCGGCGTTTGATATAGGAATGTCCCGTTTTCCAATAGTCGGTGGTCGCGCCATTTTTCTTCAGGACCGGATCGGTGAGGAACAGACCGGTGGATTTAACGTCGACCACAAAAGTAGCATTGGGATGGAGTTCGGAAAGGTCGCGCGCCAGCATGACGCCCACTTTGTCAGCAAAGATCTCTTCGCCTAGATTGTCGACCACGCCGCACCGGTCGCCATCGCCGTCAAAGGCAAGGCCCACATCCGCTTGTGATTCCAAGACAGCGTCCCGCAGGGCGTGCAGCATCTTCATGTCCTCCGGGTTGGGGTTGTGATTGGGAAAGGTGTAATCAAGTTCGCAATTTAAGGGGATGACGTCGACGCCTAATTTAGACAGAACGTCAGGCGCGAACGCCCCGGCAGTGCCGTTTCCGCAGGCGACCACGGCTTTAAACTTATTCTTGAACGGCGCGCGGGCGGTGAGATCGGCAACGTATTTTTCCCGCATATCGTCGACGAAATGATATGAGCCGCCGGGCCGCATTTGACCCTTGCCGCTGAGGACAATATCTTTGAGCAAAGACATTTCGTCGGGTCCGAAGGTGAGGGGGCGTTGCGCGCCCATTTTAACCCCGGTCCATCCGTTATTGT
>JAJFIM010000253.1 GCA_021774995.1 Alphaproteobacteria bacterium
TCAAAAATAACGCCGAAGGTCATATTGGAGGCCATGGGACAAGCCATGTTCACCTTAAGCGTTGGCGGCAGCGGCATGATCGCTTACGGCGCCTATTTGGCGAAAGAAATCTCCATCACTCGCTCCGTCGCCATCATTGCCGCCGCCGACACAGCCGTCGCCCTGCTGGCGGGCCTGATGATTTTCCCCATCGTTTTTGCCTCCGGCCTTCAACCCAGCGAGGGCGCCGGGCTTATTTTCGTCACCCTCCCCATTGCCTTTGGTCAAATGCCGGGCGGCGACATTGTCGGGGTCGCATTTTTTGTCTTGCTCTTGTTTGCCGCACTTTCAACATCCATTGCCATGAGCCAGCCCGTCGTTGCGTGGCTTGAAGAACGATTTGGCCTCAATCGTATTTGGGGCTCCATTTGGACGGGAGCGCTGGCTTGGATCATCGGATTGCTGACTGTTTTTTCGTTCAACATCCTATCTGATTTCCACCCATTTTCTTTCATCCCGCGCTTTGCGGAAATGACAATATTTCTTGTCCTGAATGATTTCATTTCAAATATCGCTTTGCCGTTCAGCGCCTTCTGCCTCGTCATTTTTGCCGGCTGGATCATGTCGGAGCGCTCCAGCGCTGAAGAGCTCAACATGGATTCCAAGTCGGCATTCTTCATTTGGCGTATGCTGGTGCGTTTCGTCATCCCCGCCACCCTCATTGGCATCTTTGTAATGACATTCTTATCATGACGGGTCGCCCAAATTTCGTATTTATCGTAACGGATCAACAAACTTACGCGCATGTGGGTTATGCGGGTAACGACATTGTGGCAACGCCGAACATAGATAGTCTGGCGCATCAGGGGAGCTGGTTCGACAATTTTTATGTCGCTTCTCCGTCATGCATGCCCAACCGGGCCACCATGATGACGGGCCGTATGCCAGCCTTGCACGGGGTGCGCCATAACGGCATCCCGCTTGACTGGGACAGCGTCACATTTGTTGACGTGCTGCGAGCGGCTGGGTATCGAACGGGCTTGGTTGGCAAAAGTCATTTGCAAAATTTTTTGGGCGAGAGGCCTGGCTATGAACGCGAAAGTTTTCCGGAAAACCTCGCGCCGCCGCCTCAAAAATTACAAGAGGCCCGCAAGGCCCGGCATGATGAAAGTCAATATGCGAACGAGCTGCAAAACCTTTGGCGCGGCAAACCAGGACATAACGTCACTCTGCCTTATTACGGATTTGACGATGTAAAACTCTGCACAGGCCATGGCGACCAGGTATCGGGCCACTATGAGGATTGGCTCGCCGCGCACTTTCCGGACATGGCCGACAAGCGCGGTCCAAAGGCCGCCCTCAGCTTAAGTGCAACAGGCGCGCCGCAGACCTATAAGCCCGCACTGCCGGAAGAGGCTTATCCGACGCGCTATGTGGAAGAACAAACAATCGCGATGCTGGAGAGGTGGAAAAACACGGCAAGTCAAACGCCATTTTTCCTGCAATGCAGTTTTCCAGATCCCCACCATCCCTTCACGCCGCCGGGGCGCTATTGGGATATGTATGACGCGCAAGACATAAAATTGCCGCGCTCTTTTTACGCTTCGACGCATGATCAAACGCCGCCGCTTAAACACATTCACGAACACTGCATTGCAGGAAACAAGCAAGTGCGCGGCACGTCGCCCTTTATCGCAGATGAAGCCCAGGCCCGCGAAATTGTTGCTAAAACCTACGGTCAGATCACCATGATCGATGATGCGGTGGGGGCCATTGCGTCTTGTCTGAAACGGCTTGATCTAATGGATGACACGGTGATTGTTTTTACCAGCGATCACGGAGATTGGATGGGCGCGCACGGGCTGTTCCTGAAAGGACCCTTGCACTATCAAAATCTCATCCGGGTTCCTTTTGTCTGGCGCGATCCCAGTAACGAATTCAGGACCGGCTGCATTAAGGCGCTCGGCGGATCACTTGATCTTGCGCGCACAATTCTGGCGCGCGCAGGTCTGCAACCGGCCAACGGCATGCAAGGACAAAACCTCCTCACCTTTCTCAAGGGCGGCGTCCAAGAAGACACTGCAAGCATACTCATTGAACAGACTGCCCAATTCGCATATTTAGGCTTTGACCGGATCTTCAGCACATGGACTTTGGTCACGCCGAAATGGCGTCTAAGCATTTGGGAAGGATGCACATGGGGCGAACTTTACAATCTGGACAATGATCCGGACGAACTCATCAATCTTTGGGATACGCCCGATAACGACAACATCCGCGCACGCCTGCAATTACAATTGATACACAAAGCGCAAAATTTAACTGATAAGTCTCCATTCCCTCTTGACCGGGCGTGATGAGATATTTGTAACGCATAAAGTATAAGAGGTCCTGACATGACGCGACTTACCGCCGGCCAAGCCATCGTAAAATCCCTGGCAGCGCATAATATCGATACGCTTTTCTGCCTCCCCGGGGTGCAAAGCGATCACCTGTTTAATGCACTCTTCGATGAAGGCGACAAAATTCGCGCCATTCATACGCGCCATGAGCAAGGCGCGGCCTATATGGCGCTGGGCGCAGCGCTGGCGACCGGCAAGCCCGCTGTTTACTCAGTGGTGCCGGGACCCGGGTTTCTCAACTCCACCGCGGCGTTGGCCACCGCTCAAAGCACATTCGCCCCGGTGATGTGTCTGACCGGACAGATCCCATCCGCCACGATTGGCCGCGAATATGGCATGCTGCATGAAATTCCGGATCAACTCGGCATTTTGAAAACGCTCACAAAGTGGGCGGCGCGCATTCCGTCCGCCTCGGATGCGCCGGAACTGATGCATACCGCTTTTCATCAAATGCAATCCGGACGCCCCGGTCCGGTGGGTCTTGAATGCGCGATGGATATTCTCCCCCAAAGCGCGGAAGTTGACCTTGAGCGCGGCATGATTCAACCCCGTCCGCTCCCCATTGATGATGAAGCCATCTCACGGGCCGTTGCTTTGCTCAAAACCGCCAAGCGGCCGCTGATCGTCGTTGGCGGCGGCGCTTTGAACGCCGCCCAAGAAGTGAAAAACGTGGCTGAATTTTTGCAAAGCCCCGTGATCGCCTCTCGCATGGGCCGGGGGGTGTTGGACGACCGGCATTATCTCAGCCACACCATGCCTGGAGGCAATGTATTGTGGAAGGAGGCGGATGTCGTTCTGGGCGTCGGCACGCGCATGCAAACAGAGCTCATGAACTGGGGAACGGATAAGGACGTCAAAATCATTAGGTTGAATATTGACGCCAGTGAAATCAATCGCATTAAAAAAGCCGATGTCGGAATCATCGGCGACGCCAGACCGAGCCTTGCCGCGTTATATGAAGAACTTGAGCGCACCAGTTCTCCCAATTCCTCCCGCGAAGAGGAAATGCTCGACTTAAAAGCGACGCTCGCCAAGAAGTTCGAGGTTCTTGGTCCCCAAATGGGATGGCTGAAGGCCATCAGAGAAGAGCTTCCCGAAGAGGGTCTCTTTGTAGAGGAACTCACGCAAGTGGGCTATGTCTCGCGCTTCGCCTTTCCGGTCTATAGCCCGCGCACCTTTATTTCCATGGGCTATCAAGGTACTTTGGGGTGGGGATTGGCGGCGGCGCTGGGTGTTAAGGTCGCCCGGCCCGACGCGCCTGTTGTGGCCATTGCTGGCGATGGCGGTTTTATGTTTAACGTCCAGGAACTGGCGACGGCGGTTCAGCATCGCATTCCCCTGGTCACGATTGTTTTCAATGACGGCGCTTTTGGAAATGTTCAGCGCATGCAAAAAGAGATGCACGGCAACCGCGTCATCGCCAGCGATCTCACCAATCCTGACTTTGTAAAACTGGCGGAAAGTTTTGGCGCGCGCGGGGTGCGCGCCGCAACGCCCAGCGCCTTGCGCCCGGCCTTAGCCGAAGGCTTTAAAGCTGACGGACCTACGGTAATCGAGGTGCCTGTTGGCGAAATGCCGAGTCCTTGGGAGGATTTTATTTTCCTGCCCAAAGTCAGACCCGCCTCAGAAGTGACGGCTCAGAAAAAAGGCCAGATACAAGTTTAACGGGGCTGGTTTGAATCTGCATGTGGCGGCTCGGCTTTCCGGCCGGCCTCCACGGCTTTGACCCTGTCAACCGGCACAGGCCCTTTGGCGTCTGCGGGCGGGTTCGCCTCTGCGGGATAAATGGCGATTTTATCGTCTTTGCGATCAAGTCTTTCTTTTTTGAGTCCGCGACGGTTAACTTTACGCGCTACCTGCAAAACGCCGTTCACCAGCTCCAAATCGCGCCACCATTTTTTGCGTTCATTGCGTTCCCCATAGTCCAGCACGTCGTCCAGCCAGATCAGAAACCGCCGCGTCCAGGGAAGATGGATCGCCGCCCAAAGCCCGGTGCGATGCTGCACGAGCCCTTCTTTGTTGAATGGACACACTTTCATGCACCGTCCGCACGACGTACCGCCTGGATTACTGATGCGGTATTTAACGCAATTTTCCGCATCCGGTTTCCACATCTCATAGCCGTTGAACATGATCTTGTCGCCAAACGGAATAGCCGCGCAGGGGCACTCGCGGGCGCATTTACGGCATTTGGCGCAAAAGTCCTGCAACCCAAAATCAATCGGCTTGTCGACCGTTAAAGGCAAGTCCGTGGTGATGATCGCCGTTTTAAAACGCGGGCCCAAAAAGGGATTGATGATCACTTCGCCGATGCGCGACAGCTCGCCAATACCCGCGAGTAGCGCCAGAGGCAAATGCAAAACTTCACTGTCCGCATTGGTGTGCGCCCGCGCAGCAAACCCAAGCTGGCGTATATAGTCCGCCGCCACAATGGCGTAAGTAGACCCCATCAAATACGCCCGTTGGCTCTGCCCCGACGAGATCCAGTCATTACCGTTCGCGCCGTCCATGGTGTCAAAACCCTGATCAAGCGCCATGACGATGGCGAAACGGTGCTTCTGCTCAATCGGAACGCCTTCTCCATCATGCGAATACCATGCATAGGCTGGCGCTTCGCATATCCCCACAATGTCAGCGCCCAGAAAATAGAGAAGCGCCTTGATGTGTTCGGCGTTTTGGCGGGGATCATCGGTAAGCGGCGCGGGCGCGTCGGCCGTCTTGCCATCCTGAAAAGGTAGGTGCGTCGCGGCAAAATTGCGCAATACCAGACTCAAAGGCGTCTTAGTGTTGAAGCGCTTAATTTCTTTTGCAACGCGGGCGCCCAGATCTCCATGCGCGGCGCGGGAGAAAAAATTCGCGCGAAACGGCACGCGCGGCACTGCCTCATCATCAATGCGCGTCGTTGGACGATCAACGCGGGTGATCCGCTCCATGGGGTAGGGCCCAAGATGGGCGGGGCGGCGCCGACGGGAAAACCATTTCACGCCGCTTCTCCACATGCATGTTCACTTATTGCGGTCACCAATTATTCCTGTACGGGCAAGAATGGCGGCGTCGAAAGATGATCGTTCACGCGGGACTCAAGGTCGTCAAGCATAGTCGTGATGCGATCAACGTGTTCGTCTTTGGAATAAAGATTATAAAGCGTGCCGGAGAGCCGCACAGGGTCCCCGGTGTAAAAGCGTTCATAAAGTTGTTGGCGTCCTGAAAAACTGGAAACGGCGGCGTCATACGCCAAGCGGAACAATTTGACGCGGGAGCGCGAATCTGAATTAGCGGCCTGATAATATGTCTCGATATCTTCGCGCCGCGGACCCGCAAATTCTGCGTAAGACGGCACGCCCGCCAACCCGCCGGCCCCCAGAAGTTGAATAATCTCGCACATGCGCACAAACATCTTAGGAAACATCATACGCACGGTCCAAAGCGGCATATCGTGCGGCGCGACAGTGCCAAAGGGCGTTTGAACAGCTTGCGCTTCACTGGCAATGAGGCAGGAGCGCACAAATTCAACAAATGTGATCAGCTCGGTCAGTTTTTCCTGCACATGCTGAAACTTATCAATGTTAGTGCTGCGCACCATCGTAAAAGCAAGAGCCATCATGAACTCGGCCTTAGCGAGATTCTTGGTGCAGAATTGATGCATGATTTGCGGCATAGCCTGCGTGCGCATAAAAATGCCATTGCACATTTCCGGATCGCGGTGAATAAAAACGCGCTCCCAGGGCACCAGAACATTGTCGAAAATGATCATGGCGTCCGTTTCATCAAAACGTGAGCTCAATGGATTATCAAGCCAGGACCCCGGATCGCGATGAACTGTCGAGGGACGGCAAATCACCCGCAGGCCCTGCGTGTTGACCGGAACGTTAAACCCAAACGCATAAGGCATCGCATCTTCGGAGTTCTGCAAGTAATTTGACGGCATCACCATAAGATCATTGGCGTAGACCGCCAGGGTCGCCACCATGCGCGCGCCTTTGATCACAATGCCTTCATCGGTTTCTTTCACGATCTTGGCGGCAAGATCTTTTGGTTGGCTTTCAACCGGCTGAGATCTGTCCACTTGAGGATTGACGAGGGTATGCGTCATCGAGACATCATTTTCGCGCGCGTGTTCGTAATAAGCGCGTATGTTTTGACCAAATTTTTCGCCGGAAGCGCCAAATACTTCCTGGGCGCTGGCAAAGCCAGTGGTGTGAATATTCATGAAATCCGGTGAGCGCCCGAAAAACCCGCATGTCGCCTCCATCCATATCCTGACCATTTCACGGCGGCGTTTCAGGTCATCAATGGATTTGGGTTCGATGTAACTTAATCCCACGCGGTCGCCTGTACTGGGCGACGTGAAAGTCATTTTATCGACAAGGTCGTTTTGGTGCTGCATATCATACAATTCGGCCATGGTGTGCGCCGCGCCAGACAACCTCTGATCCCCGACAAGGTCGGTGACCCGCTCACCGTCAAGCCAAACCTCGCGGCCATCGTCAAGAGACTCCAAGAGTTCTTTGCCCCTACGTATGCCCATTTAACTCTCCTCGTTTAATTTTTCGTCTAAAACCAAAAGGCCGTATCCCGTCAACATTGGCGCTGCGTAAAACCGGTGGACGCGGCGCACTTGATCAGAGAGCGCGCCGCGCATGCAAATCCAATTCACGACTTCCACAGATTCGGCGCCGCCTAAAATCATGATCTCGTCCTGGGTGTAGTCGGCCAACGTTTCTGGCTCTGTCTCCAGAAGCGTCATAAAATTCTGGTCCCAATCCGGATTGACGTGACCAAATCCGGACCCGGTCGTTTGATGCGACAAACCGCCTGTTCCCAATACAACCACTTTGGCGTCATTGTCATAGCTCTCAATCGCCCGGCGGATTTCCCGCCCCAGATTCCAACAACGCCGCGGACTGGGCAAGGGGTGCTGAACCGCATTGATAGAGACGCCGATAATGCGCACCGGCCATGGCGGTTCAAACAACATCGTGATGGGCGTCAACATGCCGTGATCGACCTGCTGAGACATGCAGGTCGTGATATCAAAATCATGCGCCACAAGATGATTGACCAGATGCCAGGCCATTTCCGGATCATTAGGACAATCAGGAAAAGGGCGTTTGCCCCACCCTTCATCAATAACGGGATTGGTTTCTCCAACGGAAATCGCAATGCTCGGAACGATGTCACAGAAGGTATTCATGTGATCGTTGTAAATGAGGACCACGGTATCGGGCGCTTTTTCACGCAACCAGGCATGCGCCGGATGATAAGCGTCGAAAATTTCTTTCCATTCGGGTTCGTTCTGTTTGCCGGCATCCTGAGCAAATGCCAATGAGGGCGCATGACTGGCGCCGATGCCGCCAAGAATTCGAGCCATGGTCTATTTTCTCCACTTACCCAGATCGTCGCGGCTGGCAATCCCTGTAGGACCGACCGGACGCGACGCCATGAACGCGTCGAAATCCTCACCGCGCATTTGCGCGCCTACACGCGCCTGAGAAATGCCAAGCGCGCGCGCAACTTTGATGATCGCATACATGTTGCCGCCATAGATGACGATCTCCAGCCAATCTCGGCGTCGCACCATAGCGCGCTCTTTTTCGGTGAGACCCTGCGCCCTCATATAGGATTCTTCGTCCGCAACAAATTTCCGCCGGTTTTCGGCGTCGCGAATGGACAAAGCAAAGCGGTTCAAACGGCGGCCGTGCAAGGCGCGCGGACCATCGTATACGATGATGGAAGGAGGCAATCGCAGGGATCTGGATGCCCCCTGATCAGTTTGACCGGAGGAAATCGATGATTTGGAAGATATCATTATTCTGCTGAGCCTAAAATCCAGAGTATTTACAAGAATGACAAACGCCTCATTCGACGAGAAAAAGGCATGCCAGCTTATTTTTTCGATAAAATCATATATATCGAAAATAATCTAGGCTTATTTCAGGACAAATCCGCACATCAATCGCCACCACCGGTTTTTCAATTACTGACGACGGCGGCTTGCGCCTCATGCATCGCCGCCAAACGCCGCTCCCACTCAGCCTCATCTGTTTTATCAAGCAGATATTCGGCTGATTCCTCAATATGCCGCGCCAATTGCTGACACGCGGTTTCAACGTCCCGCGCAACAATGGCCTCTACGATGCTTAAATGCGTCGCCCAATGTTCTTGCGGACTGGCCATATATTCGTGAAAAATGTGGCGGTACCGATTTGTTTGAAAAAGAAGATGCTGGGTCAACTCCAGCAGGCGATCCGATCCACAAGCGGAAAGGATCGCTTCGTGCAATTCCAAATGCTGCTTCTGGCTGCCGAACATCCCCCCGCCTTCGGCGCGATCTACGGCTTTGCGGAAAACATGATGCGCATGCAACACCTTTCCTTCCCATTCGTCCCCGCCGCGTTCAAAACACAGGCGCAAAGCTTTGGATTCGATCGTGGCCCGCACCAATGTGAGGTCAAACAAATCGTCGCGAGAAACTTCCGACGCCCAAAAACCACGGCGCAAATGCGTGCTCACAAGCCCCTCAACGGCCAAAGACGCCAAACTTTCGCGTAATGTACTGATGCTAACGCCATAATGATGCATCAGCTTTTCAAAAGACAGCTTCGTCCCCGGCGGAAAATAGCAGGCAATAATATCCTCCCGCAACAGTCCGGTAACATTCGCCGCTTTGGTCGGCGCAGCGTGATGCACCTTGGCGGGCTGTCGGGGCATAGCCTTTCCTTTTCTGTTGTCGCAAATTGAGATACGCAGACGCATAGGGTAGCCGACGATATTTTTCGAGAAAAGCTTTTTTTTCGAAAAATATCGTCGGGCTTGAGTTTTACGACCCGCCTCCGAGCGTTCGGGCCAAGAATCCACGCCTTTTGGCGGAAACACATTGTCTGCCATATCGCGCAAGGGAACAAATCAACGAACACCCAACCTGCTTGATTAAGGCGCGACGCACGCCAAAGTCAAAGATGGAAGCGGCGCGGGGCATTCTCAAAATTATTCAGAAACGACGCGCTCAGAACGCTTGATAATATTCAGAGAATGCAACACCACTTCGCCAAGCGCCAGCGCGGCGCCTATTCCACTACAAAGCAGATAGACAGTATACAAAGGAATGCACAGCAGAGTAAAACCAAAGCCTCGTACTTTGAGAAACTTCGCAAAAACCCATCGATTGATAAAAATAACTAACAACAAAGCGGCTGATGCAACGCCGAACCACATCCAATTTAAAAAACCAAGGGCAATCCCTAAAACAATCAACGGCGTCAACAAAACAGAAAGCCTCTGGTCGGCTGAAACATTTAGGTCATTCGCAACCTTACCAGTTTGGAGGATGAGGTAAGCCCAAGGATAAGCCCGGTCAAAAATATCCGTTTTGACCATGTTAATAAATCCCCAATGCTTCAAATGAGTGCCCTGTAATTCTTTATCAAGACGAATTTTATGACCCATATGGTGAAGTCTATAACCAAGCTCAATATCCTCGATAGAAGGTTTGGGAAATTTCTTAGTATCAAATCCCCACGCCTTCTGGAAAACATCGCGGCGGATAGCACCCAGTCCAGACCAGAACGTCCGGGCGTCTTCATTCGCTTTTTGATGAACAATGTGGTGGAGCAAATTTCGATATTGCGAAATAATGCTCTTCGCTCTGGGTTCGGTGTCATAAGAACCAAAGAGTGCGGAAACGCCAGGATTGCGCTCAAACGTATTGATAACTCTCTTCAGGACACCAGGCGCAATAACGACATCCGCATCGACGAACAGCAAAATATCTCCTTTGGCTATGGCAACCCCTTCGTTGCGCGCGGCGGCCGGTCCGGAATTTTGAGACAAGCTAACCGTTTCAACCCCCATCTCTTGCGCTACGCAAAGCGTTGAATCACGCGACGCATCATCAGCAACGATGATTTGAACGCCGTCATCCGCCTGCTCTAAAATGGCTGTGAGACACTCCCGAAGTTGTTCAGAGCAATTATAGGCTGGCACGATCACAGAAAGCCGATAAGAAACGGCCCGCCGCTTCGCAAGCTGATCGCCATCCTTCTGAACCCCATGTGAGAGTTCACCACCTTTAGTCATCGTCTTACCCAACTTATTGTAACTTCAAAAGCCACGCCACGCGTAAATGAGGTGCAAATACCACGCCAAGGTCCATAGAAGCAGTCCAGACCTCTCAATCGCACCATACCTTCTCTGTGTTATTTTGAAACATAT